>CAIXSE010000417.1 GCA_903921965.1 uncultured Thermoleophilia bacterium
AGGACGAAACCGATGACGCGCGCAGGGATGCTGCTGACGATGAGCAGCCAGGCGAGGCGGCCTTCAGGGTCGGCGAGGCTGCGCCGCGTCATGGTGTGCACCCATGCCGCCAGCAGGCGCCCGATCTCGCGCCAGAAGTAGACGACGACGGCGATGAAGGTGCCCAGGTGCAGGGCGACGTCGAAGGTCTTGTTCAGACCGGGGTTCTCGAGGAGGAAGTGCCAGTTGAACAGCCACGGCACGATGATCAGGTGTCCCGAGCTGGAGATGGGCAGGAACTCGGTGAGCCCCTGCACGATGCCCAGGATGATGGCCTGAAGGATGGTCACGCGTCGCACCTCGCTCTGACGGGTGGATGGCCGCGCCCAACGCACGCGGCGCTCCAGAGTGTAGGGTGACGGTATACCTGTCACGTGCCCGCCGTCGACCGCGGCGGGGCGGGGGAGAGAGGAGCACGCGGGAGATGGCACGCAGCGAACCGGTCGTCGTCACGTGGAAGCAGCAGGGCCTCCTGTGCGAGGGCGTCACCGCCGGCGGGCGGGTCGACCTCGCCTCGGCCCTCGACGAGCGCGGCCAGGGCGCGACTCCGATGGAGCTTCTCGCCGTGTCCCTCGCCGGGTGCACGGCGATGGACGTGGTCACGATCCTGCAGAAGATGCGCGAGCCCGTCGAGGGGCTCAGCGTCGAGGTGAGCGGCGAGAAGGCCGACGAGCACCCGAAGCGGTACACGACGCTGGAGATCGTCTACCGCCTCAAGGGCGAGCTCGACCGGCGCAAGGTCGAGCGCGCGATCCAGCTCTCCGAAGACAAGTACTGCTCGGTCGAGGCCACACTCCGGCCCGGCGTGCGTATCTCGTCGCGCTTCGTCATCGAGCGCTGAGCCGGCGGCTGGCGACCGTTCCGCCGGAGGCCCCGGCTTGTTCCCGATTTCACACTACAGCCACCGTGTTTACAGGGAAAGTTGCTGCCTGTACTATCTCGCGCAGCACATTGCCCGAAGGAGGTGCGTGGACCGCGATCACGAGCTGTCGGCCGTACTGGCAGACGACACCCGCTACCGGATCTACCGCAGCATCGCGGAACACCCCGGTGAGGACGTGACGGTGGCCGAGGTCGCCGCCCGCTTCGGCCTGCACCCCAACGTGGCCCGCATGCACCTCGCCAAGCTCGAGCAGGCGGGCTTCCTGGCCACCGACTTCCGTCGCAGCGCGGGCGGGGGGCGGCCGGCGAAGCTCTACCGGCTCAGCGACGTCGTGGTCACCTTCGGCTTCCCGCCGCGCCGGTACGAGCTGCTCTCACGGCTCGCGCTCGAGGCGCTGGCCGCGGGCGGCTCGCGCGACGCCGCCCTGCGCGCCTGCCGCGAGACGGGCGCCGAGGAGGGCAGGCGGGCGCTCGCGCAAGAACAGCGCCCGCCGGCCGACGCCGCCCAGGTGGCCGACCTCGTGCAGCGCATCGTCGAGCTCCAGGGGTTGCTCCCGGCCGTGCAGTGGCGCGAGGACGAGCTCGAGATCGTCGTCAACAACTGCACCTTCAGGGAGCTGTCGGGCGCCGATCCCGACCTCGTGTGCGCCATGCACCGCGCCTTCCTCGAGGGCGTCCTCGAGGTGGTCACCGCCGGGCTCGGCCGTGTCAGGATCGACTCCGGCGATTGCCGCATCAGCTGCGGCGACGCGCGCTGCGAACTGCTCTGCACGTTCACGCAGAATGGCGACGGCGGGGCCCTCTCCGGCGGGTGATACAGTAGCGGGACCGCACACGAGGAGGGGCCGGTGAACGTCGACGAGGCGATCCACGATCTCCTGAGTTTCTCCAGTGACGTCAAGGCCGTCGCCGTCATCGGCGAGGCCGGCGACGTCGTGGCGGCGGCGCCTTCGGCGGACGCCGCCGCACTCCAGTCCGCCGCCGCCGGGCTCTGGGCCGCGGCCGAGGCATGCGTCCGGTCGTCCGCGGGGCCGCTCGAGCACGTCGTCGTCCATGTCGGCCACGGCGCCGTCGCCATGCTCCGCGACGGCTCTCGCGGCATCGTCGCCGTGACGGGGCCGCAGCCTGCCGTGGGGCTCCTCCTGTTCGACCTCAGGACGTGCCTCACCGACACCGCTCCCGGGGAGGCCGCATGAGCCACAAGATGCGTTTCGTCTTCATCGTGGCCGTCGTCCTCCTGCTGGCCGGCGCCGGCGTGTACGTGCGCCGCAAGGCGCGCGCCGACGCGGCCGCGGCCGTGCAGCTCGGCTTGCGCGACGGCGCGACCCAGGACCTCTCCGCCTCCGAACCGGGCGTCGCGGCCGTGCAGGCCGCGGCAGACCAGGTCCGCGCGGCCTTCCAGGGCACCTGATGGACACCGCTGTCTTCGACCGGGGCCTCATCGAGGCCACGCTGGCGCGTGCGCTGCGCCACGGCGGCGACTTCGCCGAGGTGTACCTGGAGGACCGCGACAGCATGAACCTCCGCCTCGAAGACGGCCGCATCGAGCAGACCAGCGGCGGGCGTCTGGCCGGAGCTGCGGTGCGCCTCCTCTCCGGCGAGCACACGTACTACGCCTACAGCGACGACCTCAACGAGCCGGGCCTGACGGCCGCCGCGGATGCCGTGGCGGCGGCGGTCCGCTCCGGTGCCGGCGCCAAGGAGGTCGTCCACCTCGGCGCCGTGCGAAAGCGCCCCGAAGCGCACCCCGTCGTACTGTCGCCCGAGGGAGTGGCAGTCGCCCTCAAGGCCGCGTTGGTGCGCTCGGCCGACGAAGCCGCACGTTCCGCAGGCGCGGAGATCGCGCAAGTCATGGTGGGCTATGCCGATACCCGCCAGAAGGTCCTCATCGCCAACTCGCTCGGCGACCTCGTCTTCGACGATCGTACGCGCACGCACTTCTCCACGCGAGTCGTGGCCCGCAGAGGCGACGTGATCCAGACCGGACACGAGTCCATCGGCGGGAGCGCTGGCTTCGAACTCCTCGACGAGGACGTCGCCCGGCAGACAGCCGCTGACGCGGCGCAGAAGGCCGTGCGCATGCTCGACGCCCGGCCGGCTCCCGTGGGCCAGATGCCGGTGGTGCTCGGGAACGGATTCTGTGGTGCACTCTTCCACGAGGCCTGCGGACACGGCCTCGAGGCCGATGCCATCGCCAAGGGCGCGAGCATCTATGCGGGCAAGACGGGTGAGGTTGTCGCGGCCCCCCTCGTGAGCGCCTACGACGACGGCTCGCTGCCCAACGGCTGGGGCTCCCAGGCGTTCGACGACGAGGGCGTGCCCACGCAGAAGACCCTCGTCATAGAAGAGGGCAGGCTCACCGGCTATCTCTACGACAGGCTGCGGGCGCGGCAGATGAGCGCGGCGCCGTCCGGCAACGGGCGCCGTGAGTCGTTCCGCCACGTCCCCATCCCGCGCATGACCACCACGTACATCGCGCCGGGCGATGCGACGGCCGAGGAAATCATCGCCGCGACGCCTCGGGGCTTCTATGCCGCAAGCCTCGCGGGCGGGCAGGTGGAGCCCGCCAGCGGCGCCTTCGTGTTCGGCGTGTCCGAGGGCTTCCTCATCGAGGATGGCAAGCTCACCACCCCGCTGCGCGGCGCCACGCTCATCGGCAACGGCATCGACATCCTCATGAAGATCGACATGATCGCCGGCGACTTCGACGTCAAGCCCGGCACGTGCGGCAAGGACGGGCAGGGCGTCCCGGTGGGGACCGGTCAGGCCACGCTGCGCATCGCCGACATGACGGTTGGGGGGACCGATGTTTGACGTCGTCGACGCCGCGCTCGCGAGCGCGCGGGCCCAGGGCGTGAAGGACGTGGAGGTCTTCGCCGAGCGCAGCACCTCCCGCCGCATCAAGGTGTACCGGCAGGAGGTCGAGCAGCTCACCGCCGCCGAGCGCCGCGGG
>CAIXSE010000418.1 GCA_903921965.1 uncultured Thermoleophilia bacterium
TCATGCCCCCCTCCGAAGAAAGGCTCCACCTTGCCGTGCTCGCGTTATTCTCGAACCTGCTCTCGCAGGTGGGTGCTCTCCCAGTCCATCCACGGATGGTCCGAAGCGCGAGCTCCCGATGTGTTCGTGTTGGCTCGAGAATGCGACGAGGCCACGAACAAGGTCGAGCGCGGTCATCCTAGCATTCGTCACCAGTTTCGCCAACCTTGTCGGCAGGCCTGCAGAAACCTTGAGCGGAGACGGCCGAGGGCCCGTCGCCCGCCCGGGCGACGGGCCCTCGGCCCGTGCGCGGCGCCGCTGCTCGCGCAGCCGGCGGCGCCGCCTGAGATGCCTCAACCCAGCCGGACGCGCAGCTCCTTGAGCTGGTCGGCGGTGACGGCGCCGGGGGCGGCCGTCATGGGGTCGCCGCCCGACGAGGTCTTCGGGAACGGGATGACGTCGCGGATCGAATCGGCGCCGGCGAGCAGCATGAGGATGCGGTCGAAGCCGAGGCCTATGCCGCCGTGCGGCGGCGCCCCGTACTCGAGCGCCTCCAGGAACCAGCCGAAGGCCTCGTCGATGCGGGCGTCGTCCATGCCCAGGGCCCGCAGGATGGAGCGCTGCACGGCCGGGTCGTGGTTGCGCAGCGAGCCCGAGCCGAGCTCCACGCCGTTCAGGACGAGGTCGTACTGCGCGCCGCGCACGGCCAGCGGATCGCTCTCCATGAGCGGCGTGGTCTCAAGGGTCGGCAGGCTGAACGGGTTGTGCCCGTAGGTGAGCCGGCCGGTCTCCTTGTCGATCTCGAACAGCGGGAACTCCTCGACCCAGAGCAGCGCCCAGCGCGTCGAGGGCTCGATCTCGAGGCGCTTGATGAGCGAGAGGCGCAGGGCGCCGAGGACCTCGGCCGCGGCGAGGGCGGCGTCGGCGGCGAAGACGACGAGGTCGCCGGGTTCCGCGGCCACACGCTCGACGAGCGCGGCCTGCTCGGCTTCGCCGAGGAACTTGACGATGGGGCCGCGCAGGGCGCGGCCCTCCTCGACGTACACGTAGGCCATGCCCCTGGCGCCGTGCTCCTTGGCCAGCTCGGTCAGATCATCGATGTTGGCGCGGGAGAGCGAAGCTCCTCCCGGCGCCCGCACCGCGCGTACCACCCCGCCGTCTTCGACGGCGGCGCGGAACACCTTGAACTCGCTCTCGCGGAACACGTCGGAGAGCTCGACGATCTCGAGGCCGAAGCGCAGGTCGGGCTTGTCGCTGCCGTACTTGAGCATCGCCTCGTCGTACGAGAGGCGCGGCAGCGGCAGCTCCAGCGGCCCTTCTCCGACACCGTCGAAGATGGCCGCCATGAGGCCTTCGAGGACGACGCGGATCTCGGGCACGCTGAGGAACGCCGTCTCGATGTCGATCTGCGTGTGCTCGGGCTGGCGATCGGCGCGCAGGTCCTCGTCGCGGAAGCAGCGCGCGAACTGGTAGTACCTCTCCACGCCGGCGACCATGAGGATCTGCTTGAACATCTGCGGCGACTGCGGCAGCGCGTAGAAGCGGTGCGGCTGCAGGCGCGACGGCACGAGGAAGTCGCGGGCGCCCTCGGGCGAGGACTTCGTGAGGTACGGCGTCTCGACCTCGAGGAAGCCCTGGCCGTTGAGGTAGTCGCGCGCCGCGGCGACGGCCTTGTGACGCAGCGTGAGGTTGGCCAGCATAGGCGCGCGCCGCAGGTCCAGGTAGCGGTACTTGAGGCGCAGCGTCTCGTCGACGTCGACCGCCTCGGCCGCCTCGATCTCGAACGGCGGCGTCTTGGCGCGGCTGAGGATCTCGGCCGTCGCGACGCGCACCTCGACCTCGCCGGTGGGCAGGTTCGGGTTCACCGTCTCGTCGGACCGGGCCACGACCTCGCCCCTCACGGCGAGCACGAACTCGGAACGCGCCTGCTCGGCGACGGCGTGCGCCTCGGGCACGCGCGAGGGGTCGAAGACGAGCTGCACGACGCCGCTGCGCTCGCGCAGGTCGATGAAGACGAGGCCGCCGTGGTCGCGGCGGTGGGCGACCCAGCCGGCGAGGCGCACCTCGCGGCCGACGTCGGGGAGCCGGAGGTCGCCGGCGGAAGCA
>CAIXSE010000419.1 GCA_903921965.1 uncultured Thermoleophilia bacterium
CGGCCCGGCGCGCGTCTTCGAGAGCGAGAAGGAGGCCGTGGCCGCCATCGCCGCGCGCGACATCGCCGACGGCTCCGTCGTCGTCATCCGCGGCGAGGGCCCCAAGGGCGCGCCCGGCATGCCCGAGATGCTCAGCGCGACGTCCATGCTCGCCGGCCAGGGCCGGGACAAGGACGTCGCCCTCATCACCGACGGCCGCTTCAGCGGCGCCACGCGTGGCGCCGCCATCGGCCACGTGGCGCCCGAGGCCTACGCCGGCGGCCCCATCGGTCTCGTGCAGGACGGCGACACCATCATCATCGACATCCCCGCCCGTTCCCTCACGCTCGACGTCTCCGAGGAGGAACTCGCGCGGCGCAGGGCGGCACAGCCGCCCGCCAAGCCGCGCGACGGCGTAACCGGCTACCTCGCCCGTTACGTCAAACTCGTCTCCGGTGCGGAGAAGGGAGCAGTCCTGCAATGACCCCAGAGAAGAAGCTGAAGGGCTCGCGGGCCCTCGTCGCCGCGCTCCAGCACGAGGGCTGTGAGGTGATCTTCGGCTACCCAGGCGGCGTCGCGATCCCGTTCTACGACGCCCTGTACGACTCCGACCTGCGCCACGTGCTCGTGCGCCACGAGCAGGGCGCCGCGCACGCGGCCGACGGCTACGCCCGCGCCACCGGCAAGGTGGGCGTGTGCACGGCCACCAGCGGCCCCGGCGCCGCCAACCTGGTCACCGGCATCGCCACCGCCTACCTGGACTCGACGCCGCTCGTGGCGATCACGTGGCAGGTGCGCAGCGACCTCATCGGCACCGACGCCTTCCAGGAGGCCGACATCACCGGCATGACGCTGCCGATCGTCAAGCACTCCTACCTGGTCAAGGATACGGCCGACCTGCCGCGCATCGTGCACGAGGCGTTCCACATCGCCTCTACGGGCCGTCCCGGCCCGGTCGTCATCGACATCCCCGTGGACGTGGCGCTGGGCGAGGCCGTGTACCACGAGGCCACGACCATCGACCTGCCCGGCTACAAGCCCACGGTGACCGGGCACATCAAGCAGATCCGCGCGGCCGCCAGGGTCATCAACGAGGCCGAACGGCCGGTGCTGTACCTGGGCGGCGGGGTCATCGCCTCCAACGCCGCCCCCGAGATCCTCAGGCTCGCAGAGCTCCGCCGCCTGCCGGTGGCCACCACGCTCATGGCGCTCGGCGCCTTCCCCGAGACGCACGAGCTCTCGATGGGCATGCTCGGCATGCACGGCACCGTGACGGCCAACTACGCCGTGCACGAGTGCGACCTCCTCATCAACATCGGGGCGCGCTTCGACGACCGCGTGACCGGCAAGCTCAAGGCGTTCGCCCCGCACGCGAAGGTCGTGCACGTGGACGTGGACCCGGCCGAGATCGGCAAGAACGTGGCGCCCATCGTGCCCATCGTGGGCGACGCCAAGCGCATCACCGCGGCGCTGGTCAAGGAGCTCGAGGGCATGGAGTGGTCGCCGGAGCAGACCGGGCCGTGGCTGGCCCGCATCGCCGGCCGCAAGGACGAGTTCCCGCTGCACTACGACGACCCGGAGGACGGCTCGCTCGCGCCGCAGTTCGTCATCCAGGAGATCGACCGCGTCACCGGCCACGACGCCGTCATCTGCACCGACGTCGGCCAGCACCAGATGTGGGCTACCCAGTACTACACGTACACGTTCCCGCGACAGTTCGTGAGCTCCGGCGGGTTGGGCACCATGGGCTTCGGCCTGCCGGCCGCCATCGGCGCCAAGATCGGCCGCCCCGACGCCACGGTGATCGACATCTGCGGCGACGGAGGCTTCCAGATGACGATGCAGGAGCTGGCGACGGCGATGAGCGACGACGTTCCGGTCGTGGTCTGCATCCTGAACAACGGCTACCTGGGCATGGTCCGCCAGTGGCAGGACCTGTTCTGGAACAAGCGCTACTCGTTCACGTGCATCGACGCGAGCGACTGTGCCGACTGCCCCAAGGCGCCCGAGTGCCTGCGGCGCGGGCGCCGTTCCCAGCCCGACTTCGTGAAGCTCGCCGAGGCGTTCGGCGCCGTCGGGATGCGCGTCACGAAGAAGGAAGAGGTGGAGTCCGCGCTCCGCGAGGCCATCGCCGGCGACCGCCTCACCGTGATCGACTTCAAGGTCGCGCAGGAGGAGAACGTGTTCCCCATGGTGCCGGCCGGCAGCGAGATCACCGAGATGATCGGCGGCACCTCGAGGAAGCGGAGGAAGCCGTGAAGCACACGCTCTCCATCCTCGTCGAGAACAAGCCCGGCGTCCTGACCCGCGTGGCCGGGCTGTTCGCGCGCCGCGGCTTCAACATCGAGAGCCTGGCCGTCGGCGTCAGCGAAGACCCGAAGCTGTCGCGGATCACCATCATCATCGACGGCGACGAGCACCCCGTGGACCAGGTCGCCAAGCAGCTGCACAAGCTGATCAACGTGATCAAGATCCGCGACCTGGAGCCCGCCACGGCGGTCTCGGCCGAGCTGCTGCTGGTGCGCGTCGCCGGCGAGGGCGACAAGCGCGCCGAGGCGCTCCAGATCGCCGAGATCTTCAACGCCAAGATCGTCGACGTGGACCGCAGGTCCGTGGCGCTCCGCGTGGTCGGCACCGCCGACAAGATCGAGGCGCTGCTGGAGCTGCTGCAGCCGCTCGGCGTGCTCGAGGTGGTGCGGACGGGGACGATCGCCATGGGGCGGGGCCGGGCCGGCTGACGCCCGCCGGCCCCGAACGGCCGTGACCGCAGAGGTGTCTGGCCCGCGCGTGACGGCGCGTCGCGTCGTCAGCGGCGCGGCGCTGATCGTCGCGCTCGCCGCGTCCGCTTCCCTGGTCCTCGCGGCCGCGGCGGCGTGCGGCGGGACTCCGGGTGCGGGTGACGCCGCATCGCCGGCCGCCGCGACAGGCGACGCGGCCCTCGCACGAGCGTTCGACGAGCACGCCTTCAGCGTGGAGGTCGAGGGGTCGGGCGAGGTGGTGCGGCTGCTGGCCGACGACGAGGAGGGTAGCCGCCACCAGCGCTTCGTCCTGCGGCTGGACTCCGGCCAGACGCTCCTCGTCGCCCACAACATCGATGTGGCGGCGCGTGTGGACGGCCTGCAGGTGGGTGACCGGGTCGCGTTCCGCGGTGAGTACGAGTGGAGCGAGCAGGGCGGGACCGTCCACTGGACCCACCACGACCCTTCAGGCGAGCACCGGGACGGCTGGCTGCGACACGACGGGCAGACGGTGCAGTAGAGACGTGAGACGGCCGGCGGCCCGGGTGCGGGCGGCCGGCCCGCGCCGAAGGCCGCGGCCGCCCTCGACCGGTAGACTGGCGTCACAGGCCGGTGGGAGCGCGCACCGCGCGCGTGCTCCCGCGCGGCACCTGACCCTCACACAGGCTAGAGGTGACCTCATGACCGAACAGGCTGGACGGCGGACGGCGAGGCGGCAGGCGCTGCCCGACGAGCACGGGTT
The DNA here is from genome assembly GCA_903921965.1 of uncultured Thermoleophilia bacterium. The sequence goes on from CAIXSE010000419.1 coordinate 3,460, forward strand.
CTTCGGGGCATACGGCGGGCAGTTCCTGCCGCCCGAGCTCGAGGGGCCCTTCGCGGAGATCACGAAGGCCTACCACGAGATCGAGAACGACGCGGCCTTCATCGCCGAGTTGCGGTACCTGCGCAAGCACTTCCAGGGCCGCCCGACGCCCGTCTACCACGCCCGCACCCTCTCCCTGCAGAACGGCGGCGCGCAGATCTACCTCAAGCGCGAGGACCTGAACCACACCGGCGCCCACAAGCTCAACCACTGCATGGGCGAGGGGCTGCTCGCCAAGTACATGGGCAAGAAGAAGCTCATCGCCGAGACGGGCGCCGGCCAGCACGGCGTGGCACTGGCGACCGCCGCGGCGCACTTCGGCCTGGAGTGCGAGATCCACATGGGCGAGGTGGACATCGCCAAGCAGGCGCCCAACGTGAGCCGCATGAAGCTGCTCGGTGCTTCCGTCGTGCCGGTGTCGCACGGGCTGAAGACGCTCAAGGAGGCGGTGGACTCCGCCTTCGAGGCCTACCTTGCCGACTACGAGAACTCGATCTACTGCATCGGCTCCGTCGTGGGGCCGCACCCGTTCCCGCTCATGGTCCGCGACTTCCAGAAGGTCGTGGGCATCGAGGCGCGCGAGCAGTTCATCGAGATGACGGGGAACCTGCCCGACGTGGTCGAGGCGTGCGTGGGGGGCGGCTCGAACGCCATGGGCATCTTCTACGGCTTCCTCGACGACCCCGTGGACCTGGTGGGCGTCGAGCCGCTGGGGCACGGCGCGGCCGCAGGCGAGCACGCCGCGACGATGACGTACGGCACCGAGGGCATCATCCACGGGTTCCGCTGCTACCTGCTGCAGGACGAGGACGGCACGCCGGCGCCGGTGTACTCGTGCGCCAGCGGGCTGGACTACCCGGGCGTGGGGCCCGAGCACAGCTACCTCAAGGACTCGGGCCGCGTCGAGTACGTGACCTGCACCGACGACGCCTGCCGCGACGCGTTCTTCGCGCTGAGCCGCCAGGAGGGCATCATCCCGGCGCTCGAGAGCGCGCACGCCGTGGCGCACGCGCTCGTGCGGGCGCGCGAGATGGGCACCGGCACGGTCCTCGTGAACCTCAGCGGGCGTGGCGACAAGGACATGGACTACGTCATCGAGCACTGGGGGACCGGCGAGGCCGGGTGACCCGATGTGGCCGGCCTGCCGCCGGCGACGCCGAGGTGACCGGGGCCGTCGTCCTGCGCGTGGACACCTCGTAGGGGCCGGCGGCGACGGAGGCTCGGCGGGCGGCGCTGCTCCGCCGCCGCCTGCGCGCGCGGATCGTCCGGCGGCACGCCGTCGTCCATCAGTGCGGCCGGCGTCTCGCCGGCCTCGTCCGCTTCCCGCCTGTGCCGCAGCCAGTCGTCCTTCGTGTACGCCTCCGTGCGGCGCCGCGCCTCCGCATGCATCGCGGTGTCGCCCCAGCGCTCACGGGCCTCGTCTTCGTGAGCCGGGGGGTCGAAGTCCGCGAACGCCGCGAAGAGGTCCTCGTCGTCCATGGTGAGAGGGTGGACCCTGACGCTGCGTGAGGGTCAAGCTCCGGTCACGGACCGTGGCCGAAGGCGACGGCGGCTCTGCGGTAGACTCGCGGCGAGGCACACGGCGATGAGGGAGACCACCATGGCAGACACGACCGGACGAGCCGGCGAGGGACTGACGCGCGAGACACAGGCGGTGTGGGCCGGGGAAGAGGCATCGCTGGTGGCCGGCGCCACCCAGGTCCCCGTGGTGTACAGCGCCGCGTACGGCTACCCCGACGTGGACGAGTGGCTGGAGGTCGCGACCGGCAGGGCGCCGGGCCACATCTACAGCCGCAACACCAACCCGACCACGCACGCGTTCGAGGAGAAGGTGCGCGTGCTCGAGGGCGGGGACGCGGCCACGAGCTTCGCCACGGGCATGGCCGCCATCAGCAACACGCTGTTCGCCCTGCTCGCCCCCGGCGACCGGGTCGTCTCGGTCAAGGACACCTAC
>CAIXSE010000420.1 GCA_903921965.1 uncultured Thermoleophilia bacterium
CGCGGAGCGGTACCCCGTGCACGCGCGCCTCGCCGGCCACCCGTACGTCATGTGCGACACCGCCGAGCTCGTGGCCGAGAAGTACGGACTGAAGCGCGAGGAGCTGGACGAGGTCGCGCTCCGCAGCCACCACAACGTCGAGCGCGCGACCGAGCAGGGCGACTTCGCCGACGAGATCGTGCCGGTACCGGTGCCGCAGCGGCGCGGCAAGCCGCCGCTCGTGTTCGCCCGCGACGAGCACTTCCGGCCCGGGCTCACCGCGGAGGACCTGGCCGCCCTCAAGCCGGCCTTCGTGCCCGACGTCGGCGTGGTCACGGCCGGCAACTCGTCGGGCATCAACGACGGAGCCAGCGCCATGGTGGTCATGTCGGCGGCGAAGGCGCGGGAGCTCGGCGTCACGCCGCTGGCCGTCATCCGCGGCGTCGGCTACGGCGGCTGCGAGCCCTCGCTCATGGGCCTCAGCCCGGTGCCGGCGGTCCGCGACCTCGAGCGGCGCTCCGGCCTGCAGCTCGGCGACTTCGAGCTGCTCGAGGTGCACGAGGCCTTCGCCTCGCAGTACCTCGCCTGCGAGCGCGACCTCGGCCTCGACCGCGAGATCACCAACGTGAACGGCTCCGGCATCGGCCTCGGTCACCCGGTCGGGTCCACGGGCTGCCGCCTCATGGTCACGCTGCTGCACGCCATGCGCCGCCGTGGCAAGACGCTGGGCATGGCGACGCTGTGCGGCGGCGGCGGCGTCTCCATGGCCGTCGCCCTCGAAGCCGTCTGACCGCCGCTCCGGGCCCGGAGGTCGCCATGCCGCCCAAGCTCATCGCCCGCACGCCCGAGGCGTACGGCTACCCGCTGCTCCTCAAGCACCTGCTGCACGCGCCCATGGCGCACGCCGGCGACCAGGAGATCGTCTACCGCGACCGCGTGCGGCTCACGTACAGCGAGCTCTACGCCCGCGTGCACCGGCTGGCGGCGGCGCTCGCCGCTCTCGGCGTCGAGCCCGGCGACACCGTCGGCGTGCTCGACTGGGACAGCCACCGCTACCTGGAGTGCTTCTTCGCGGTGCCCATGATGGGGGCCGTGCTGCACACCGTGAACGTGCGCCTCTCGCAGGAGCAGATCCTCTACACCGTCGAGCACGCGGAGGACGACGTCCTGCTGGTGAACGCGGAGTTCCTGCCCGTGCTCGAGCAGCTGTGGGACCGCCTCGGCCGCATCCGCAAGGTCGTCCTCCTGAACGACGAGGACGAGCCGCCCGGGACGACCGTGCCGCTGGCCTGCGAGTACGAGGCGCTCCTCTCCGCGGCGCCGGCCGGCTTCGATTTCCCCGACTTCGACGAGGACGCGTGCGCCACCGTCTTCTACACCACGGGCACCACAGGCCTGCCCAAGGGCGTGTACTACAGCCACCGCCAGCTCGTGCTGCACACGCTGGGCGGCCTCACGGCCATGGCCATGGCCCCGCACCAGGGCGGCTTCCACGCCGACGACGTCTACATGCCGATCACGCCCATGTTCCACGCGCACGCCTGGGGCTACCCGTACATGGCGACCCTCATGGGCGTGAAGCAGGTGTATCCGGGCAGGTACGAGCCGGCCGCGCTGCTCGGTCTCATCGAGCGCGAGAAGGTCACCGTCTCGCACTGCGTGGCCACCATCATGTTCATGCTGCTGCGCAGCGAGGCCATGGCCGCCGCCGACGTGCGCGGCTGGAAGGTCATCATCGGCGGCGGGCCGCTGCCCAGGGCGGTCTGCCGGGAGGCGCTCGACCGCGGCATCGACATCTACGGCGGCTACGGCCTGAGCGAGACCTGCCCGTTCATCGCGAGCGCGCACCTGGACCCGGCGATGACGGACCTCGACGAAGAGCACGAGCTCGAGGTCCGCTGCCGCGCCGGGCGTCCCAACCCGCTCGTCGACCTCCGTGTCGTAGACGACGAGCTGCGCGACGTGCCTCACGACGGTCGCGCCACCGGCGAGATCGTCGTCC
>CAIXSE010000421.1 GCA_903921965.1 uncultured Thermoleophilia bacterium
GGCGGCATAGCATGGGCGTCACCGATGGAAGCCGGCCGGCGCCCCCGGCCGTCGCATGGACAGGGAGGGTCACCATGACACGCAAGGGCCGGGTGGAGGGCAAGGTCGCCCTCGTCACGGGGGTCGCCAAGACGAACAGCATCGGCTTCAACACGGCCCGGGTGCTCGGCGAGGAGGGCGCGCTGCTCGCCATCGTCGACATCTCCCCCCGCGTGCACGAGTGCGCCGAGGCGCTCCGCAAGGAAGGCTTCGAGGTCGGCTCGTACACCGCCGACCTCACGAAGATGGACCAGGTGCGGTCGGTCGTCGCCCAGGTCGAGGAGTGCTTCGGCCGCATTGACGTGCTCGTGAACAACGCCGGGATGGTCATCGAGGGCATGGAGGAGGACTTCACCGACTTCGCGCACCTCAGCGAGGAGCAGTGGGACTTCGGCATCGCCATCAACCTGAAGACCCAGTTCAACGTGACGCGCTCGGTGATCGACGGCATGATCGCGCGCGGGTACGGCCGCATCGTCAACATCTCGTCGGTGACGGGCCCCGTCGTGGCCAACCCCGAGGAGTCGGTGTACTGCGCGGCCAAGGCCGGCGTGCTGGGCATGACGCGCGGCCTGGCGCTCGACGTGGCCAGGCACGGCATCACGGTGAACGCCGTGGGCCCCGGCTGGATCGACACGGGCTCGACCACCGAGGGCGAGCGGGCCGGCGCCGAGAACACGCCCATGGGCCGCGCGGCGACCCCCACCGAGGTCGGCAAGCTCGTGTGCTTCCTCGGCTCGGACGACGCCAGCTACATCACCGGCCAGCTCGTGGTGATCGACGGCGGCAACACCATCCAGGAGTACAAGGGCCCCAGCGAGCTCTACTACTGACCCGCCCGCCCCGACCGGCTTCTCCCGACGTCCAGGAGGCATCAGATGGCGAACGTCGCCTTCCTCTTCATGTTCATCACGCCGGGCTGCGACCCGGCCGTCCACCGCGCAGCGATCGAGACGCCGGAAGGACCGACGACCACGGTCGGAGTCGGGAGCGTGGAGCAGGCCTGCGAGGTGGCCCTGGCGGCTGTGGACGCGGGCGAGGCGGACTTCATCGAGGTGTGCGGCGCGTTCGGCGAAGAGGGCTGCCGCAAGGTCATCGAGGCCGTCGGCGACCGCGTGCCGGTCGGCTACGTCACCTACCTGCCCGGCGACTCCGAGCGGGTGGACGCGTTGTTCGGCTGACTCCCTTCTGCGCCGCTCGCCGCAGGGCCGGGTCGCCCGCACGCCGCCGGCGACCCGCGACGAGAAATCACCAGATTCCGGTGAGGACGACCGGCCTCCCGCTCGCCTAGCGTGCGGAGCGGGAGGCCGCGGCCGGAGCCTCTGCGGGCGCCGCCTGCGGGAGCCTCCCGACGCTCGTGTGCGTGGCTCGGGGACGGGAGGGGACATGAGGAAGCTTCTGGTGTGCGCGGCGTCCGTGGTCCTGCTGCTCTGCGCGAGCGCTGCGCCGGCGGCGGCACGCGACACCTGCCCACCGTATCCGGACCTGTGGTACGCCGTGATGGCGACGGACGGGTCGGTCTGGTGGGTCGACGAGGTCACCCACACCGCCGGTCCTGCCGCTGCGGTGCCGGCGGGCTTCGAGTACATCGGGGTCAACCTGACGCTCTTCGCCGGCACGTACGGGCAGTGCATCGCCCAGACCAACGGGCTGGACCAGACGCTGGACCTCTGGCAGGGGACGGAGGGCGAGAGCCCGTACATCCAGCGGCTCGGGGTCAAGGATGCACGAGCCTGCTGGGGCAGGCCGTACGACCCGAACGCGACGTACGGCATCTTCTACCCCTTCTTCAAGCCGCAGGTCCAGTCCGGCTTCTGGGCGCGCGACTGGATGGTGTGGACCGGTCCGCTCGACGCCGGCACCTACGGCTTCCACTACATGAACCTCCAGGCGCACAACACCGTCGACCCGCACTTCGAGCCGACCCCGATCCACTACTGGAAGACGGGAGAGCGGAACGACTTCGGGACCCTCACGTTCGAGGTGGAGTGAGGGTGCCGGGGACCTGAGCTGAGGAGGATGCCATGAAGAAGCTGTTGTTCGTCGCGGGCTGCGCTCTGCTCCTGCTCGGGCTGACGGCGGGGCCGGCGCTGGCCGCGTACCCGGTCACCTGGGAGACGCAGACCGCCTACGTCCACATCTGGTGGGGCAGCGAACCGATCGTGTGGACGGAGTTCGATGCCCCCGTGACCGACCCGAACGCGAACATGATCTGGCACTCGAGCGAGGAGGCGATCCCTGCCGGCTACGACATCTGCCTGGCGATGATGGTGGGTGACGCGGCGCCCCGCGGTCAGGTGGCGAAGTGGGCCAACCTCCTGACCGCGTCGTTCGACATGGACGGCCCGGACGAGCTCATGCCGCTGCAGATGGGGATCAAGGAGGTCCGGCGGTACTGGAACGCTCCCGAGGTCTGGTTCACCGTGCCCTACTTCAACAAGGAGGAGGGCGACATCTGGATGGTCTCGTGGACGCTCGATCTGGGACCCCTGGAGCCCGGCACGTACGAAGGGACGTCGGCGTGGGCGGCCAAGCAGAGCGCCGTCGCCTTCTGGCTCCCCGATCCGCTGCCGGACGGGCCCCTGAAGCCGTCTCACTGGGACTGGGGTCCTGCCCCGGATCCGGCCCACTTCTCGTTCACGGTGGCCGAGCCTGAGCCCTGAGCAGGGAAACAGGGTGTCGCAGGCGTGACGGTGAGGCGGCGGGCGCACGAAGGTGCTCCCGCCGCCTCACCGCCTTCCGGCCGGGGGCGCCTCGAGGAGCCGGCCGGCGGCGGGCGTGCCACGGCCGGCCCTCCGTGCCGGCCGCGCCTCAGTGCTCCGGCGGCCGCGGCAGCAGCCCCGCCGCGATCGCCCGGTCGACGACCTCCGACCGGCGCGTGGCGTCCAGCTTCCGGTGAAGCGCCTTGATGTGGCTGGCGACCGTGTTGGGCGAGAGGTGCAGACGCTCGGCCATCTCGGCGGTCGTCAGGCAGGTCGGCAGGAGCTCGAGCACCCGGGTCTCCGCCCGCGAGATCGGCTCGAGCGAGGCGCGGGCACGCAGCGCGGTCTCGAACGCCTCCGCGCGCCTCAGGAGCCCGGGCGCCGGGGCCCACCGCCCGACGAGGGCGTGGGCGGCGTCCAGCCGCAGACGCGCCTCGAGGAGGTCGCCGCGGTCGATGTGCGCCTCCGCAAGGCACAGGTTCACGCTCGCCGGTATCCACGGGCAGAAGTCGGGGTCGAGGGACTCCACCATGTCCGCGAGGTCCGCGACCGCGTCGTCGTCTCCTTCGCGCGCCATGATCCGGTCGCGCGCCATGCGCGCCGCGGAGTTGGGCAGGTAGTCGCCGGCCTCGTAGGGAGCCGTCCGGCGCACGGTCTCCTCGGCGTACTCGCGGGCCTTCGCCCAGTCGCCGTGGTCGGCGGCCAGAAGCGAGAGGCCGCCGAGTGCGGCGAGGTCCGCGCCCCCGGGCAGCCCCTCGGAGGCGGCGATCGCCTCCTCGAACGGCTGCACGGCCCCGTCGTCGTCGCCGTCCAGCCACGTCGCGGCGCCCGCGAGCGACAGGGCGACGGCGTACCAGGGGCTGCGCCCGGCCGGCTCGAGTGCGGCGGCCAGCCGGGCGTCCTCGAGCATCTGCCGGGCCCCGTCGGGCGCGAGGAGCGCCCGGACCAGGGCGGCCGTGGTGGCGGCCGACGGGGCGCCGTGCCGCGGTGCGCCGTCGAGCTCCGCCGGCTCGAGCCCGAGGCAGAGGTCGCGCGCCTTGTCGCTCTCGCCCGTCATGGCCAGAAGCCACGAGGCCGCCAGCCTCAGGTCGACGCGACCGCGGATCTCGTCCTCCGAGAAGCCGTCCAGCCACCGTCGCGCCGTCCACAGCCGGCCCGTCGTGAAGCGCGACCACCACGCGCCGGCCACGAGGCCGCCGGCCTGCTCGACGTCCCCGGCGCACCGCAGGTGCCGCAGGGCCTCGTCCACGTCGTCGCGCGCGGCGAGCCAGGCCGCGGCCTTGCGGTGGAGCCCGTCCACGAGCCGCGGCTCCCGCCGCCCCAGCTCCGCCTCCAGGAGCTCGCGGAAGAGGTGGTGGTAGCGGTACCACTCGCGGTGGTCGTCGAGCGCGATGAGGAAGAGGTTCTCCCGCTCGATCTTCTCGAGGAGGGCCGCACTGTCCTCGCGGTCGCTGAGGACGGTGCACAGCTCCGGGCACAGGCGCTCCACGATCGCCGTGCGCGTGAGGAACGCGACGACGTCGGCCGGCTGCCCGGAGAGCACCTCCGCGGCCAGGTAGTCCGCGATCTCGCGCCGCTCGCCCGAGGGCAGGGGCCGCGGCCCGTCCTTCGCCTTCCAGGCCAGCACGGCCAGGTGCTCTCCGGCCGGCCACCCCTCGGTCGCGCGCTCGAGGGCCTCGACCACCGGACCTTCGCGATCGAACCCTGCGAGAGCGAGGAGAGCGCCGGTGTCCTCCCGGTCGAAGCGAAGCCGCTCGGAGCGGTATTCGGCCAGCAGGTCCTGCGACCGCAGCCGGCCGAGGTGCAGCGGCGGATCGGCCCGGCCGCTGACGACGACGGTGGAGCCTCGCGGCAGCGCGTCGACCACGACGCCCACGACCTCCCAGCAGCGCGGGTCGCGGACGAGGTGGGCGTCGTCGAGCACGAGGACGAACGGCGGCGCCGAGCTCACGGCCCCGACGAGCGCCGGCAGGACGGCCTCGCGGACCGGCGGCTCGGGCAGGCCGAGCCACATGAACACTCTCGCGTCGAGCGGGCAGAGCGCGTCGAGCGCCCTGGCGAGGTAGTGCAGCAGGGTGACGGGGTCGTCGTCGCCGGCGTCGAGCTGGAGCCACCCGCCGTTGCGCCCGTCCGCCTCGAGCAGCTGGCGGACGGCCACGGTCTTGCCGTAGCCGGCCGGGGCCGAGAACAGCACCAGCGGCGCGGTCTCGGCCAGCACCGCGTCGACGAGCGCCCGTCTGCGGACGACCTGGCGCGGCGGGCGCGGCGCCTGGAGCTTGAGAGGGTTCGGGATGAACGCCGGCGGTCCGACAGGCGGGGGTCCGGGCGTGGTGGACCGGGCTCGGCCCGCGGGCATCCCCACGCTGGACGAGACAGCCCCGGCGGATCGTCTGTCGCGCTCGCCGCCCCCCACAACGGCCCCCCTTGTGGACGAAGCGCTTTCCAGACACACGTGTTGTCCGCTATCTGCCGACAGCATCGGCAGGCAGTCAAGCGTTGGGTGTCGCAGGCCCCCGTCCCGGCCCGTGGCGCCGGCCCGCCGGCCGCTGTAGACTGCGTTCGTTGAAGGACCGTTCAATGTTTCGGACTTGGGGGGTCTCATGAGCGACGGCACTGGCGCGCGGACCGTGGTGGTGACCGGGGCGGCCGGAGGTATCGGGGCCGCCGTCTCCAGGCGCTTCGCCGAGGCCGGCGACACGCTCGTGCTCGGGGACCTCGACGCCGTGCGGCTCGAGGAGCTCGCCGCCGAGCTCGCGGCCCTCACGACGGTGCACGCCCTCACCTGCGACGTGAGCGTGCCGGCCGACTGCGAGAACCTCATGGCGACGGCCGCCGAGGACGCCGGCGGCATCGACGTGCTCGTCAACACCGCCGGCGTCTGGACCGAGGGCCCCACGGAGGAGACCCTCGAAGCCGACTGGGACCGCGTGATCGGCGTGAACCTCAAGGGCACCTTCTTCTGCTGCCGCCACGCCATCCCGTACCTCAAGAAGACGCAGGGCTGCATCGTCAATCTGAGCTCCGACGCAGGCATCGTCGGCACGCCGGAGACGGCGGTCTACACCGCCTCCAAGGGCGGCGTGAGCCTGCTGACGAAGTCGCTCGCCATCGAGCTCGCGCCGCACCTCGTGCGGTGCGTCGCCGTCTGCCCGGCCGACGTCATGACCCCCATGCTCGAGGGTCAGGCGCGCGACTTCGGGGGCGGCGACCCCGAGGGCTACTTCAAGCGCCTGCTGGCGAGCTACCCGCAGGGCGCGAACGCCCGCTTCATCACGCCGGAGCAGGTCGCCGAGCTCATCTTCTACCTGGCCGGCCCGGCCGCCGCACCGATCACCGGCGCCCTCATCAGCATCGACTACGGCACCTCCGCCGGCTACGGCTACGAGGGCTGACGCCCGCCGTACGCCTCCGGCAGACCTCTCCCCGCCACCTCACGGAAGGAGCGCGCGTCCGACAATGAGCGACAA
>CAIXSE010000422.1 GCA_903921965.1 uncultured Thermoleophilia bacterium
CTGCGGGCGCACGCGCGAGAAGGAGAAGCCGGTGCCGCCGCCGCTCTTGTGGATGAGGGCGGTGTTCTTGATGGCCTCGAAGATGGACTCCATGGAGTCGCCCACGGGCAGCACGAAGCAGGCCGAGAGCTGACCGAGCTCGCGGCCGGCGTTCATGAGCGTGGGGCTGTTGGGGAGGAACTCGAGCGTGGTCATGAGCCGGTAGAAGGTGTCTTCCCACTCCTCGACCGAGGCGGCGGGGTTGTAGAGCCGCTCGGCCTGCGAGATGGCGCGGGCCACGCGTCTGAACATGGCTTCGGGGGTCTCGAGGACCTCGCCGTTCTCCCCCTTCTTGAGGTAGCGGCGTTCCAGGACCCTGAGCGCGTTGGGCGAGAGATCGATGACTGCTTTCGCTGTGTCTGTCATACCCCTGTGTCCCCCCAGGTGCGGCCGCCCGCCGGCGGCCCGTTGAAGACCGGTGTCAGGATGTCGTCGTCGGTGTCGAGGCCGGGCAGCGGCCGCTCGCCCGGCAGCGGATCGGCCCCGGCCAGCTCGAGACGCGCGAGCTCCCGCTGGAACTCCTCGATGTCGTCGAACTGGCGGTACACGGACGCGAAGCGGATGTACGCGACCTTGTCGATGTGGCGCAACTGCAGGAGCGCGCACTCCCCCACGAGCTGGCTGCTGACCCTGCGTCCCGTGACGCGCCCGAGCTCACGCTCGATCGCGTCGACGGCCTCTTCCAGACGCTCGACCGGGATGTCGCGCTTCTCGGTGGCGCGCAGCAGCCCGCCCAGCACCTTGCGCCGCGCGAAGACCTCTTCGCGGCCGTCCCTCTTGACCACCACGAGCGGCACCTCTTCGACGCGCTCGTACGTGGTGTAGCGGCGCTCGCACGCAAGGCACTCGCGGCGCCTGCGCACGCTGTCGCCGGCCTCCGAATCGCGGGAGTCGACGACCTTGCTCTCATCGCTGTTGCAGAAGGGACAACGCACAGGGGACTCGCCTCACCACAAGATGTTGTGTGCAGGACGGGACGGGACACCACTATAGAGTATTCGCGAGCGCTGGCAAGCACCCTCTTCGTCCGATGCCGTCACGGTACACACCTGCTACTCTCACGTTCGACCTAAGGGTGAGAGTACATCCACGAGCGGACGCCCTCCGAGGGCACGGCGCAGCATACCCGGAGCCGGGGACGGATGGACGGACGGGGTCGGTTGCGGGCGGGCGGCGCGGCGCTGCCCGCCCGTTCCGCGGGGCCGCCCGGATGCGCCGCAGCGGCGCAGGAGGCGACCCGCCCCGGTATACTCAGGGACGTGAACGTCGTCGTCCTCCCCACCTACAACGAGCGCGACAACCTGCGGCACGCGCTGGCCCGCATCCGCGAGGTGGCCGACGGCCACGGGCTGCAGCTGCACACGCTCGTCGTCGACGACAACTCCCCCGACGGCACCGGCGGGCTGGCCGACGAGCTGGCCGCCTCCGTGCCGGACGTCTCCGTCATGCACCGCGCCGGCAAGGAGGGCCTCGGCAAGGCCTACATCGCCGGCTTCAGGCACGCCCTCGACATGGGCGCCACGCGCATCTTCGAGATGGACGCCGACCTCAGCCACGACGCCACCTACCTGCCGCACTTCCTGCGCCTCATCGACCAGGGCGCCGACCTCGTGCTGGGCTCGCGCTACGTCAAGGGCGGTGGGGTCGAGAACTGGGGCCTCTCGCGCAAGGCCATCAGCCGCGGCGGCTGCCTCTACGCGCAGACCATCCTCGGGCTGCCGCTGCGCGACCTCACCGGCGGGTTCAAGTGCTTCCGCGACACCGTGCTGCGCACCATCGACCTGGACTCGGTCGACACCAAGGGCTACGGGTTCCAGATCGAGATGACGTACCGCGCCTTCAAGCTGGGCTTCAAGGTGGTCGAGCTGCCCATCATCTTCGTCGACCGCAAGGTGGGCGAGAGCAAGATGAGCAACGACATCGTCGTCGAGGCGATGAAGAGCGTCTGGAAGCTCCGCCTCAGCGGCGTGCCCACGCGGCAGTGAGCCGCGGGCGCGGCGCCGGCGGCGCCCAGACCGCGCGCATCCTCACCGTCGACGTCGGCACGGGCACGGCCGACGTGCTGCTCACCGTGCCCGGCCAGCCGCTCGAGAACGCCGTCAAGCTGGTGGTGCCGTCGCGCACGCAGGTGGTGGCGGCACAGATCCGCGCCGCGACCCGGCACGGCCAGACCGTGCTCTTCGGCGGCCCGCTCATGGGCGGCGGGCCGGACACGGCGGCGATGAAGGACCACCTCGCCGCCGGGCTCGCGTTCGTGACCACCGCCGAGGCCGCGCTGACCTTCGCCGACGACCTCGACAAGGTGCGCGCCCGCGGCGCCAGGGTCGTGGGCGCGGCCGCCATGGACGAGCTGCGGCGGCGGCTGCCCGAAGGCTCGGCCGCCGAGGTGGCGTCGGGCGACCTCGACCCCGCCGGCCTGCGCGCCGCACTCGAGCTGCTCGGCGTCGAGCCGGCCTTCGACGCCGTGGCGGTCGCCGTGCAGGACCACGGCTTCAGCCCCGGCGGCTCCAACCGCGTCTTCCGCTTCGGCTTCTGGCAGGCGGCCGTGCAGGAGCGCCGCCCGCTCGGCGAGCTCTTCTACTACGCCGACGCCGTCCCGGCGGAGCTCACGCGCATGCGCGCGGCCGCCGCCTGGGCGCGCGAGCTGGCCGGGTCCGGGCCGGCGCTCGCCGCCGACACCGGCCCGGCCGCCCTGTACGGCGCCCTGCCGGCCGGCGTGGACGACGCCGTGCTCGTCAACGCCGGCAACGGCCACACGATCGTCGTGGTCACGCGCGGCGGCCGCCTCGCCGGGGTCTTCGAGCACCACACGCGCCTCCTCGACGGCCCGGGGCTGCAGGACTACCTGCGCCGCTTCCTCGCCGGCGACCTCGGCGACGACGAGGTCCGCGAGCAGGGCGGCCACGGCGCCGTGCTCGCCCCCGGGGACGCCGCCGGCCTGCCGGTGATCGTCACCGGCCCGCGCCGCGCGCTGCTCGAGGGCAGCGAGCTGCCCCTCGAGTTCGCGGCGCCCCACGGCGACATGATGCTCACCGGCTGCTTCGGCCTGCTGCGCGCCTTCGCCGACCGCGGCGTCGGGCTGCCGGGAGGGGCGGGGCCGGACGCGACCGGGGCCGCGCCGTGAGCCCCGCGGCGCCGGCCGGCGTCTCGCGCGTCGCCGTCGTGGGCACCGGGCTCATCGGTGCACGCTGGGCCGCGTACTTCCTGGCGCACGGGCTCGACGTGGTCGCGACCGACCCCGCCCCCGGCGCCGAGGCCTCGCTGCGGGCCGTGGTGTCGCGGTGCTGGCCGGCGCTCGAGCGCCTCGGCCTCTCCCCCGGCGCCTCGCAGGACCGGCTCGCGTTCACGCCGTCCCTCGCGGAGGCCGTGCGCGGCGCCGGCTTCGTCCAGGAGAACGCGCCCGACGACGAGGAGCTCAAGATGGACCTGCTGGCGGCGGCCGACGCCGCCTGCCCGCCGCAGGCCGTGATCGCCTCGAGCACCTCGGGCATCCTGCCCACCCTGCTGCAGTCCCGCTGCGCGCACCACCCCGAGCGCGTCCTCGCCGGCCACCCGTCCAACCCGGCGCACATCCTGCCCCTCGTCGAGGTCGTGGCCGGGGAGCGCACCTCGGCGGAGGCGGTCGAACAGGCCCTCGCCTTCTACCGGGCCATCGGCAAGCGCCCGCTGCGCGTGCGCCGCGAGGCCCCCGGCTTCGTCATGAACCGCCTGCAGGAGGCGGTGTGGCGCGAGACGTTCCACCTCGTCGCCGACGACATCGCCACCTGCGCCGAGCTGGACGCCGCGGTGACCGACGGCTGCGGGATGCGCTGGGCGCTGTTCGGGCCCGCCTTCGTCTACCTGCTGCAGGGCGGGCCCGGAGGCATGGCCTGGGCGCTCGAGCAGTTCGACCCGGCGCGCATCCCGGACTGGTCGCACAACGCGTACCCGGAGCTCACCCCCGAGCTCAAGCAGCAGCTGGACGAGCAGACGCGCGCGGAGGCGCAGGGGCGCACGCTCGAGGAGTGGGAGGCGCTGCGCGACGAGTTCCTCGTGCGCCTGGTCGAGCTCAAGCGGGACGTGCTCGGCGACGACTGACGGGGACTAGACCCCCGCCGCCCAGATCAGCTCGAAATCGGCCGCGCGCGCCGCGAACGCGTCGACGACGGCGGCGTCGAACTGGGTGCCCCGGGCGCCCAGGACCCAGGCCTCCGCGACCTCGCGCGAGCCCGCGGGCTTGTAGCTCCGCTCCGAGCGGATGGCGTCGTACACGTCGGCGACCGCGACGATGCGCGCCGAGACCGGGATCTTGTCGCCGGCCAGGCCCTGCGGGTAGCCGGAGCCGTCCCAGCGCTCGTGGTGCGACTGCGCCACCTCGATGCCCATGCGCAGGAACGCGTTGCCGGGGTAGCGCACCTGGACCGTGCGCAGCGTGTCGGCCCCCAGGGTCGTGTGCAGCTTCATGGCGTCGAACTCCGCGGCGGTGAGCTTGCCGGGCTTGAGCAGGATGGCGTCGGGGATGCCCACCTTGCCGATGTCGTGCAGCGGGGCGGCGCGTTCGAGGTTGTCGATGTACACGTCGCCGAGCACCGGGCCGTAGAGCGGGTTGTGCCGGAGCTCGGAGGCGATCAGGCGGCAGTACGCGCCGAC
>CAIXSE010000423.1 GCA_903921965.1 uncultured Thermoleophilia bacterium
CGCGGCGACCGCCTGCAGGCCGCGCTCACCACCGTCGAGTTCCTGCGCGACTCGGTCGTCCCGAAGCTGCTCGCGCGCGACCGCCACGAGCTGCGCCTCGCGCACGAGACGCGCAACATGGTGCTCAACAGCGAGCTGCGCCTGCGGGCCTCGCTGTTCCGCGAGGAGAGCCGCGGCTGCCACTACCGCGAGGACTTCCCGCGGCGCGACGACGACGTCTGGCTCGCCTGGGTGCTCATCCGCGAGGAGGACGGGCGCGTGGCGCTGGCCAGGGAGCCCGTCCCCGAGGCGTGGCGTCCCGACCCCGCCGTGCCCTACGAGGAGCGCTACCCGCTCCGCTACCCGGGGGAGTGAAAGGTGGCCATCGAGCGCATCGACCGGGATCTCTGCAGCGGCTGCGGCGCCTGCGTGGAGGCGTGCCCCATGGACGTCATCCGCATGGCTCCGGAAGGGGACGTCGCGCTCATCCGCTACCAGGAAGACTGCATGATGTGCGAGCTGTGCGTCATCGACTGTCCGGAGGACGCCATCACCGTCACCCCGTTCGCGGTCTCGCCGCCGGTGAGGAGCTGGGGCTGATGGACGAGAGGGGAGAAGGCCGGTGAGGGAGACGACGATCGAGACCGATGTGCTGGTGATCGGCGGCGGCATGGCCGGCTGCTTCGCGGCCGTCAAGGCGCGCGAGGCCGGCCGGGACGTCGTGCTGGTGGACAAGGGCTGGGTCAGCAAGACGGGGGAGACCCCGTACGCCGGCGACACGACGGTGTTCAACCCGGAGTGGGGGCACGACCTCGAGGCCTGGCTCGAGCAGGTGCACACCGTCGGCGAGTACCTCGACGACCCGCGCTGGACGGAGATCGTGTTCGGCGACTCCTACGAGCGCTACCTCGACCTGCGCGCCTTCGGCGTCGAGTTCCTCGAGGAAGACGGCGAGCCGGTGCGGCTGGCGCACCCGCTGACGCAGATCGAGATGCCCGACGCGCACAAGTTCCCGCCGCTCGTGAGCCAGGTCGTGCACTGGCTGCCGGGCTGGCCGGCGAAGCTCCGCAAGGCGGTGCTGAAGAGCGGGGCCACGATCGTCGACCGCTTCGTGGTCACGGAACTGCTCACCGAGGACGGGCGCGTGACCGGGGCCGCCGGCTTCGACGTGGAGGGCGGCCAGACGCGGGTGTTCCGCGCCGGCGCCGTCGTGATGAGCGCCGGCGGGGGCGGGTTCAAGGCCATCGGCTACCCGACCCACGGGCTCACCGCCGACGGGCACGTGATGGCGTACCGGGCGGGGGCGGAGGTCACCGGCAAGGAGTTCCTGAGCCCGCACCACACGAACGCGGAGGCGCCCGGGTGGCCGCCGATCTATCCGGTGTTCGCCTCCGGGCACTCGGCGGCGTTCCCCGGCGCCTGGCACGACCCCGAGATGGTCAACGCCGAGGGTGACCCTGTGCCGGTGCGCGGCATGGCCTGGCACGGCTGGATCGACGCCGAGTGGGAGGCGCACGAAGGGCGGGCCCCGGTGCTCGCGGCCGGCCCGCCCGACGGCAGTGTCCGCCCGCTGAGCGGGCCCGGCGGCCACGGCTCCATGCTCGGGCACGCGGCCGGCGGCATCGTGCCCGTCGACGACACCTGCGCCACGCACGTGCCCGGGCTGTACGCCGCCGGCGACAGCTGCGGCACGTGCTTCGTCGGCGCCGCCTACTCGGGCTTCGGCTTCGCCACCATGCACGCGGCCGTCACGGGGGCGCGGGCCGGGCGGGGCGCCGCGGAGTACGCGCGCAGCGCGGACCGCGCGGCGCCGGACCCGGCGGCCGAGGCCGAGGCACTCGCGCGGGCCCTGGCGCCGCTGC
>CAIXSE010000424.1 GCA_903921965.1 uncultured Thermoleophilia bacterium
ACCCCGGCCGCCTGCTCGGCGAGCCACACGGCGAGCGGCCGGTTGAAGCAGAGCAGGAGCACGCGGCGCCCCGCGGCGTGGCCGCGCCGCGCCGCCTCGAGCGCCAGCAGGGTCTTGCCGGTGCCGGCCGGGCCGTCGAAGACCACGCGCCGGTTCCGCTGTATCGCGTCGAGCGCCGAGTACTGCAACTCGGTGAAGTGGCGCACCTCCTCGTCGATGCGCCGCGCCCGCGCCTTCGGGCTCTCGAAGAACTCGTAGTCGGGGCGCAGCAGGCCGACGATGTCGTCGCAGCTGCCGGGCGACGGCTCCCCGTCGGCCTCGCGGAACCAGGCGACGTGCTTGCCGGCGAACAGCTCACGCGCCTGCTTCAGCACCGCCGTCACGCAGGCGACGACGCCCTGCTCCTCCAGCTTGCCCTTGTCGACCACCTGCCACGGGTGCCACTCCTCGCTCGGCTCGCGGAAGTCGATGAAGGGGAAGCAGACGGCCGACACGAACGGCACGCCCTCGAGGTGCGGGTGGTGCTTCACGACGCGGGCGCGGAGGCTGTGCATCGCCTCCGAGGCCTGCTTGAACGGGCCGCGCGGATCGCCTTCGGGGTCCGCGCCGTAGTACCACAGCCCGCCGGTGCGGTGCAGCCGGTGGCAGCCCTTGACCTCGAGGACGAGCACGCCGAGACCCGGTGCCACGACGAGGAAGTCGATCTCGCCCTCGACCTGCCTGCGGTGGTGCGCGAGGTCCTGCGAGTGCAGCACCGTCCAGCCGCGCGTGGCTGCTGCGGCGGCGTCGGCGAAGAGGCGGAAGAGCCGCCGCTCACCCTCGCTCGGCGTCTCCGGGTCGATCGACGGCGGTATCAGGCGCATGCGGCTCCATTCGCGCGGCCGGCGCCGCACCCTTCCTCACGCGGCCCGCCGTCACGCCGGACGTACTTGCGGGTACAACCTCCTGCAAGGGCGGCTGTGCTCCGCCGGCCGCCCCGGAGAGGGAGCGACGACGCACCGTCGCGCCCCGACCACGAGTGAAAGGGAACGCGATGAGACGTCACAGGTACGCGGCACCGGCCTTGCCGGCCGCCCTGCTCCTGGCCGTCGTCCTCGTCGTCGCCGCGGCCACGCCCCAGAAGGCGGCGGCGAAGACCACACGAGTCACGATCGCCAGCTTCAGCTTCACGCCGCAGGTGATCACCATCAAGCACGGCACGACGGTGGCCTGGAAGAACGCCGACACCACGGCCCACAACGTCGTCAGCGCGACGAGCATCAGCACGTCGGCGACCACGACGGGCCTGTTCGCCAGCCCCACGCTGAGCCCCGGGCAGAGCTGGTCGCACGTGTTCAAGAAGAAGGGCACGTACTTCTACGAGTGCACCTTCCACGCGTCCATGGCCACGATGCACGGCAAGATCGTCGTCAAGTAGCGGGCGCGGCGCGGCCGCTCCGGCGAGACCGCGCCCGCGATCACGTCCGGCCCGGGCGCCGCTCCGCGCGGCGCCCGGGCCCTCTCTTCAGGTCCCTCAAGACGGATGGGCCTGCTGCCGATGCACCCTCCGAAGGCGGACCGTCGCCGTGGACGGCGACACGCGAAGCGACAAGCGGAGGGGCCCATGCACGGCGCCGGCGGCGAGGCGATCCCCGTGGCGCGCCCCGCGTTCTTCTCCCGGGCCCGCATCGTCGCCCGGCCCGGCTTCAACCGCTGGCTCGTCGTACCATGCGCCCTCGCGATCCACCTCTGCATCGGCGAGGTCTACGCCTTCAGCGTGTTCAAGATCCCGCTGACGCAGATGCTCGGGGTCACGGAGCCGGCCGCCGGCGACTGGACCCAGGGGCAGATCGCCAGCCTCTTCTCCATCGCCATCGTCTTCCTCGGCCTCTCGGCCGCGGTGTTCGGCAAGTGGGTGGAGCGCGCCGGCCCGCGGGCCAGCGGGTTCGTCTCGGCCTGCTGCTGGGGCTCCGCCTTCCTCATCGGCGCCGTGGCCATCGGCATCCACAACATCTGGCTGCTGCGCCTGGGGTACGGCGTCATCGGCGGCTGCGGCCTCGGCATCGGCTACATCACGCCGGTCTCGACGCTCATCAAGTGGTTCCCCGACCGCCGCGGCCTGGCCACGGGCCTGGCCATCATGGGCTTCGGCGGCGGCGCCTTCATCGCCAGCCCGCTGTCGAAGTGGCTCATGGACGTGTACTCGACGCCCACCAGCAACGGCGTCATCCCGGCGTTCGTCACCCTCGGCGTCGTCTACCTGGCCGTCATGCTGACCGGCGCGTTCTTCTTCCGCGTGCCGCGCCCCGGCTGGAAGCCCGAGGGGTACGTCGAGACGGCTCCGTCCCGCGCCCACATGCGCACCACCCGCAGCGTGAGCCCCGGCGAGGCCATCAAGACGCCGCAGTTCTACCTGCTGTGGCTCGTCCTCCTGCTCAACGTGACGGCCGGCATCGGCATCCTCGAGCAGGCGTCGCCGATGATCCAGGACCTCTTCCCCGGCCGCGTTGCCGCCGGCGGCGCCGCCGCCTTCGTCATGCTGCTCAGCCTGTTCAACATGGGCGGCCGCTTCTTCTGGTCGTGGTCGTCCGACTCGCTCGGCCGCAAGCGGACCTACGCCGTCTTCTTCCTCCTCGGCCCCGTCATGTACTGCACGATCCCCACGGCGGGCGCCGACGGCAGCCTGTACCTGTTCATCCTCGCCACCTGCGTGATCATCTCGATGTACGGAGGCGGCTTCGCGACCATCCCGGCCTACCTGAGCGACGTGTTCGGCACGCGCAACGTGGGCGCCATCCACGGCCGCCTGCTCACCGCCTGGTCGGTGGCCGGCGTGCTGGGGCCCTTGCTCGTCAACGGCATCCGCGAGCGGCTGATCGCCCAGGGCGTCGCGCCGGCCGACGCGTACACCCCGACGATGTACCTCATGGCCGGCCTGCTTCTGGTCGCCCTGGTGGCCGACCTGCTGGTGAAGCCGGTGGCGGCGAAGCACTACCTGCCGGAGGACGAGGACGAGGCCGTGACGGCGGCGGCACAGCAGGCCCCGGCCGAGGCCGTCGCCGACGCCGGCGAGACCGGGATCTGAGCAGAGCTCCCGCGCGCGGCGCCGAACCCCCGGTTCGGTCCTGCCGTCACTTGGGCACACTCCTGCCGGCCCCCCTGGGAGCAGCACCATGGCGAACGTCACCTACACCACACGGCACGGCTTCGGCGTCACCTACGACGACGCCCTCCTCACGCACGTCGACGACCCCGCGGACCCGCGCCTGCAGTCCGCGTGGCGCACGCACCTTCCCGCCGTGGCCGCCGCGAGCGTGCTCTTCGCCCCTCGCGACGCGAGCGCGGCCGACATCGCGGGCGGAATCGTCCCCACCCAGCTCGTCACCACCGACGACGAGCCCGTGGAGCCGCGTTCGCTGGCCGCCTGGGACTGGGACGACGAGGCCAGACGCCTCGGCGCGCTGTTCCTCGAGCGCACCGGCATGGGCTCGCTCGAGGCGACCGCCGTCTACTGGCGCGGCTACCCCGTGCTGCAGCTCGCGGCGGTGCCGGTGCCCGACGAAGAAGCGCCGCCGACGCAGCGGCCGGCGGCGCCCATCGAGGTCCTCGGCGTGCTGTTCACGCCGGTCCAGACGTTCACGTCGCTCCTCGTCATGCCGCTCACGGCGGTGGAGGAGTGGGGCGAGCGCTTCCAGGCGCTCATGGACGGCTTCTACCTCGACCCGATCGAGCGCGAGGGCCGCGTGCGCACCGGCCACCAGCTGGTGCGCTCCCTGCACGTGGACGCGCGCGACGTGCGCGAGGACCTCACGGCACGCTGACGCCGCCGGGTGCCGCTGCGCGGCCCCGCCGCCACGGCGGTCCCCGCGCGGTCAGCTCGCGGTGCGGCCCTCCAGCAGCTCCCGCCAGCGCCGCCCCACACCGCGGCCCACGCCGGCTTCCTTCGCCCTGGCCGCGACGAAGGCCGGCGCCTCGGGACCGCCGGCGGCGGCCCGCGTCCCGGCCTCGGGGTAGCGCGCCCCGTTGGGCTCGACGAACGAGAGGCGGTACTCCTCCCCGGCGGCGGTGAGCTTCAGCCCGCCGCTGAAGTAGTACCAGGGAAAGGTCAGGCCGCCGACCTCGCCGACGGGCACGTCGAAGACCACGCCGTCCGGCGTCGAGTAGCGCAGCCTGCCGTCCCTGAGGTCGAGCCAGCCGGCCTGCGTGCGGAAGAGGCCGACGAGGCGCCACGCGTACGACGCGTACCCGTCCCTGTGCTCCGCGCCGTGGTCGCCGGCGCTGCCGCCCCTCACGTCGCGGTGCCTGCCCACCAGACCTCCTCGTCCTCTGTGCGCGGTGAGTCTAGCGGGGACGCCTGGATGACGCACGGGAGTCGCGAGCGTGAGCCGTCGCTTCAGTGCGGCGGGCACTGCGGCCGATACCAGACACGGCGCCGGGCGACGGCACCGGACACACGGCGAGCGAGCGAGACGGGAGGCGGCGATGAGGGCGATGCGAGCGAAGCTCGGCCGGCGGTCCGGAGGCGCCGCGGCCTCGGTGTGCCGCACCGCCGCGTTCACCGCCTGCGTACTCGCGGCGGTCGCGGTCTGTGTGCTCGCTGCGACCACACCCGTGGCGCCGGGTGCGCCGCAGGCGCCGCGCGCCGCCGCATCGGCCTACGCGCCGCCCGAAGGCGCGGACTTCAGCCACCTCTCGTGGCTCCGCGCCTTCGACGCCCTGCACGGGAAGATCTCCCGCGAATACGCCTTCACACGGTGGAAGGGCATAGACTGGGAGCAGCTGTACGCCGAGTACCTGCCGCGCGTGATCGCGGCCCAGGACGCCGGCGACCTCGGTGCCTACTACCTCGCGCTCAAGCGGTACTCCCTCGAACTGCGCGACGGCCACGTCGCCGTCGGCGCGACGACGGCTGAGGCGCAGCTCGCCATCGCCGCGCTCACCGCGCAGCGCACGGCGGGCGGCTTCGGGCTCGTCGCCACCCGCCTGGACGACGGCCGCCTGATCGCCGCCTGGGTCAAGCCCGGCGGCCCGGCCGCCGCGGCCGGCGTGCGGACGGGCGCGGAGCTGGTCGCGTGGGGCGGCGAGCCTGCGGCGGCCGCCCTCGCCCACACCTCCACGGCGCTGGCGCCGGCCATGCCGACGGACTGGCGCGTCGCGCACGAGCGGTCCCGCTTCCTCGTGCGCGCGCCGGTCGGCACCGTGAAGGCGGTCGTCTTCCGCAACCCGGGCCGGACTGCCCTCGCGCGGGCGCGCCTGACCGCGGTGGACGACGGCGGCGAGACGCTCCGCCTCACCGACGCGCGCTCCGTGCTCGGCCGCGGCGAGTGGCCCGAGCGCGTGGTGGAGCACCGCCTCCTCGGCGACGGGGTCGGCTACGTGCGCGTCGCCTTCGAGCTCGACCTCCCGGCCGAGCTGCCGGGTGACCACACGCCCACCTTGACGCTCTTCCGGCAAGCCGTCGACGGGTTCATCGCCGCGGGGGTCCGCGGCATCGTCCTCGACATCCGCGGCAACGCCGGCGGCTACGACTCCATGCCCCCGGCCTTCATGGCCTCCTTCTACGACCGGCGCTCGCTGTACGAGTACCAGAGCTACATCGATCCGCAGACCGGGCTGTTCCACATCTGGCTCAGCGACGACGCCACCGGCGAGTTCACGCAGCCCGGAGAGGGACTGTGGATCGAGCCCGGGGACCGCAGGTTCGCCGGGCCCGTGGTCGCGCTCGTGGACAACGGCTGTATCAGTTCGGGCGAAGGCATCGCGATGGCGGTGAAGCGGTTGCCACGAGGCGCGGTGGTGGGCGTCTCCGGCACGAACGGTTCGTTCGGGATCACCGGGGACTGGGCCCTGCTGCCCGGTGGTCTCGGGGTGAGCTGGCCGTACGGCCGTTCGCTCGACGCGCACAAAGTCGTGCAGGTCGACGCCCGCCACGGGAGAGGCGGTGTGACCCCGGACGTACGCGTGCCGATGACGGCCCGCAACGCCTTGCGCCTGTACCGCGGCGACGACGTGGTGCTGGAGTGCGGGCTGAAGACGCTGCGGGGGATGATGCAGTGACCGGGCGGCGACGGCGAGGCGGCGCGACGCGGCCGCCCCGGGTCTGGTACCGTCCGCGGCTGACGGCATGCACGGCTTCCAGGAGGGACCGATGACCGCACACGACGATCTGCTCACCAGGTGGCGCGACAAGCTCACCGAGGGCACGGCCGACAGCTGCATGTCGACGGAGTCGTTGCAGCCCGGCAGCTTCTGCACCGTCTTCGAGATGTGCTGGGGCGGGGACGACTGCGATCGGGGACGCCTGCTCACGCCCGAGTACTTCGACGGTCCCGCCGACTTCGTCGCCTACGTGCGCGTGGTGGAGCTCAGACGGTCGCTCGAGCTGCTCTGCGGCAGGCCCGAGGCCTGCGAGCCGTTCCCGCCGGCCGAGGCGCACGTGCCGCTCGCCGACCCCGCGGCGAGGCAACTGGCAGAGAGGGTGATCGCCGTGGCCGACGCCGCCCTGGCCGTGACCGAGGTCACGATGTACGACGCGGAAGACGTGATCGCGGCGTTCAACGCGCTGTTCAGCCCCAGCGGACAGGCCGAGTTCGTGGCCTGGGGCGACCTGAGCGCCGTGTTCGCCACGGCGAGCATCACCGACGAGTTCGACGCGTGGAGCGCCGACGCCGCCGACCTGCTCGACGAGGACGAGCCGCAGATGATCGTGAAGCGCCTCCTCGAGGCCGGGGAGTTCGACCCCCGCGACCCGGCCCACGTCGACCTGGCGCGCGGCCTGCTCGCCTGGTTCCCGAAGTCGTAGCAGCGGTCGCGATGACGCCGCCCGAGGCCGGCGACCCGGCCGGCTGGACCCTGACGCGCCTCGCGGACCACCTCAAGGCGACCGATCACCGCCGGCTCACCGAGCTGGCGCCGCGGGCCGCCGCCCTCGCGCGCCGCATCCGCGACGTGCACGGCGCGCAGCACCCGGAGCTCGCCGGGGTCGCGGCCGCGTGCGACGACCTGGCCGCGGCGCTCGCCGATCACCTGCGCCGCGAGGAGGACGCCTTCTTCCCCGCCGTGCAGCACACCGAGAAGGCGCTGAAGCACGGTGAGCCGCCCGCACCGGGCGACGCGAAGACCGTCGCGGAGTCGGCGCCCGCGCTCGGCGGCGAGCACGCGCGCCTCGTCGCCGCGCTCGACCGGCTCCGCGGCCTGACGATGGACTACGCCCGGCCGTACGACGCGTGCGCCACGTGGGACCTCGCCTGCAGCACGCTCCGCGACCTCGACGCCGCGCTGCGGGAGCACCTGCGACTGGAGGACGACCTGCTGCTGCCGCGGGCGCTGCGGCTCGTGCGCGCGGCCGGCTGAGGCAGCGACCGGTCCGCGGGCCGGCCCCACGCCGGGACCGGCGACCCTCAGGCGCCGTACACCGTCTCGCCGCCGGCGAACACCGCCAGCCCGCCCGGCGTGAGCTCCTCCCAGTGCTCGTCGGTGAGCGGCCTGGTGGCCACGACGCAGCCGCGCTGGGTCGCGCTCTTCTCCTCCGCGAGGTCGACGCTCCAGTCGGCGTCGCGCAGGCGCACGACGTCGAACGGCGCCCGCCGCCTCGTGACGCAGAGGCCGTTGCAGCCGTCGCCGTCGCGGTACGCGAACAGGTGCTCGCCCTCCGACAGCAGCAGGTTCAGGCTGCCGTGCTCGTTGAGCTCGCGCAGGAGCGCCTCGACCCGCGCGAAGTCGGTGAACGCGATGCCTTCTTCGGACAGCCGCGTGAGCAGCCGGCAGAACAGCAGCTCGGAGTCGGTCCGGCCGATCGGGTGGAACGCGAGCCCGGCCGTGCGCAGCCCGCGCAGCGTGCCGTTGTGGGCCAGCGCGACCTCGCGCCTGCGGAACGTGCGCACGAA
>CAIXSE010000425.1 GCA_903921965.1 uncultured Thermoleophilia bacterium
CCGATCTCGCCGGTCGCCGCGCCGCCGGTCGATGCCGGGCTCCCGCCGGCCGTGCCGCCGCCGCCGGCGCCCGCTGCGCCTCCGCCGGCTCCACCGGCGGCAGACGCCGAGGCCACGGGCGTGACCGAGGTCGCTCCGGCCGGCGCCGTCCCGCCGCCGCCGGCTCCTCCGGCGCCCGCGGCCGACGACGTGGCCCAGGCCGCCGCGGAACCCGCCGGGCCGGCCGCTGCCGGCGAGCCGCCGGCGCCGCCCGCACCGCCGCCGCCGGCTCCGCCCGGCGTCTGAGCGGGTCGTCACCAGAAGGTCCGTCCTCGGGGGCGGCGGCGCGGTGCGCCGCCGCCCCCGCCGTATCGGGAAGGCCGCGGACGGGTATCACCGGGCAGGCGGCACGGTGACGAGAGGAGCAGGCGCATGCGCGGTCGACGGACGACACTGAGGGGCGTGGTCGCGACGTTCGTGCTCACGGTCGCGACCGTCTTCACGGGTGCAGCCATGGCGTCGGCCGCCGCCGCGGCGCCGCTCGCACCGGCGTCCCTGCCCGACCTGGGCGGGACGGTCGTCGTGCCGTGGACCTCGCAGGAGTTCGTCACCCTCGTCTTCGGCGCGATCGTGGCGACGAACCCCATGATGGACCTCGTGCGGATCGCCGTGGACGACGGTCCCTACGGCGACTGGCAGCCGCTCACACCCGAGGCGAGCGTCCAGCTGCCTCCGGTGGAGGGCGCCCACGCCATCCACGTGCAGCTCGCGAGCGACCTCCTCGACCCCGGTGAGTACGGATCCGTCGACGACCCGCTGCAGCTGGACCTTCCCACCACCCTGGACACGACCGGGCCCGCCACGACGGTCGCCGGCGGCGTGGCGGCCGGCCCGAAGAGCAAGGCGACGGTGCGGTTCACGGTGACCGACGAGCCGAGCCCGTCCGCCGCCGCCCGCCTGTCGGTCGGCGACACCCACGGTCGTGTGGTGCGCGACGCCTCACTCGGCACCGTCGCCACCGGCGAGGCCGTGGAGCAGCGGGTGGTCCTGCACCTGCCGCGCGGCCGGTGCCGCGTGACGGTCCTGGCGACCTGCCTCGCCGGGAACCCCCAGCGTCGCGCCGGGTCCGGGACGCTGATCGTCAGGTGACGCGCGGCGCCGCGGCGCCTCCTGCTAGACTCGGGCCCCGGCCCGGCAGCTTCCGGGCCTCGCCGCGGCGGTCGTCGCGGCCGGCGTCGACCAGGGAGGACGAGGTGCCGCTCAGCGGATTGGTGCACGGCGAGGACGTGGCGGGGCGCGCCGTGGCGATGGGCCCGCTCAGTGCGACGTGGACGAACCTCGGCAAGGCCGGGGGCAGCGTGCAGACCGGGCTGCAGCGCATCCAGATCGAGCCGGGCTGCCGCTCGACGCCGGTGCACGTGCACGACGCCGAGGAGGAGATCTTCTACGTCACCGACGGCTGGGGCATGCTCTGGCAGGGCGGCGCCACCTGTGACGTCCGTCCCGGCGACTGCATCGTCCACGTGGCGGGCGGCAAGGAGCACACGCTCGTCGCCGGCCCCCAGGGGCTCGACGTCCTCGCGTTCGGCACCCGGGAGAGCCCGGCGTCGGCGCGGCTGCCGCGCACCGGCGTCGCCTGGCTGGGCCGCAGCTGGGTGCGGGTCGGCGAGGAGCCGCACCCCTGGGCGCGCGAGCTGGCCGCCGGTGAGCTCGACGTCCCGGAGCCGGGTCCCCGTCCGTCCAACGTCGTCGCCGTCGAGGACGTCGAGGAGGTGCACGTCTGCCAGGGCGACACCGACCGGCGCCAGCGCTCGCTGGGCCTGGCGGCCGGCTCGCGCCTCACCGGCCTGAACCACATCGTGATCAGGCACAACCGGATCAACTGCCCGCCGCACGTGCACGCCGCCGAGGAGGAGATCTTCATCATCCTGGAGGGTGAGGGCACGGTCCTGGCCTACGACTGCGACCAGGTCCCCGCGCAGCTGCGCATCCACCCGGTGCAGAGGGGGGACGTGCTCGTCCGTCCGGCGGGGAGCGGCGTGGCCCACGCCTTCATGGCCAACGCGCTCGGCATGACGCTGCTCGCCTACGGCCAGCGGCGCAGCGACGAGATGACCTTCTACCCGCGCAGCGGCAAGGTGCGGTTCCGCGGGCTGGGGGTCACCGGGCGGCTCGCGCTGTGCGACTACTGGGACGGAGAGCCGCCGGACCCGGCGTCCTGAGCCTGCGCGGCCGGCGCCGGCCGGCCTCCCGGGACGGGACCGGGCGGGCGAGGACGCGGGGCGCCGCGCCCGCCTTCAGTGCAGCCGCCGGTCGAGAACGCGCCAGACCGACGGCTGTTCCTGCCCCAGCATCCAGCCGTACACGCCGCGGATGCCGGGGTGCTCGCGGAGCATCATGCGGACCTTGACGTCTATGGCCTTGGCGTCGGGGAAGAACGCCGTGTGGCTGTGGCCGTCGGCCTCGTACGTGAGGGTGAGCTCGCCGGTCGCGCCGCGGAAGCTCTTCGGGTCGTGGGCGGCGCGCAGGTCGCGGACGTCGGCCCACACCAGGTCGGTGGTCTGGGCGCCCCGCCAGTCGCGTCCGTAGAAGCCCAGCCCCATGACGATCTTGCGCTCGGGGATGCGGGCCTCGGCGAAGTCGAGGACGGCGTCCATCCAGCCCGGGGGCGAGAGCGGACCCGGGCCGGACCAGGAGCCGGAGTAGTTGTACGTCATCACGCGCACCTCGTCGGCGACGCGCCCCAGGGCCTTCCAGTCCTGCGCCTGGGGCGTGCTCCACCCGCCCGGCTCGTATGTCTTGGGCACCACGTCCACGGCGAGGGTGCGGCCGTCGTCGTGCAGGCGCCACGTCAGCTGCCGCACGAACGCCGTGAAGCTGCGTCGCTGGCTCGCCTTCAGCGCCTCCCAGTCGAGGTCGACGCCGTCCACGTCGTAGGTGCGGCACCACTCGGCCACGGCCTCGGCGTGTCGCCGCCGCGACGCCGCGGTGGCGAGGACCGCCGCGGGGATGGACGGGTCGAAGGTGCCCAGGCTCTGGTCGTAGTCGGTGAGGGTGACGCCGACGGTACAGCCGCTCTTGCGGACCTTCTCGAGGAAGGCGCCGTCGAAGCGCGGTGCCTCCACCGAGCCGTCGGCGCGCGACTGCAGCCAGTCGAGGCTCAGGTCGTCGAGGGCGCCGTCGTCGAGCGCCTTGTCGAGCGACGGGCTGTCGCCGAAAGTCCAGACGCCGACGACGTAGGGGCCGTGCGGCTTCGCAGGCTTCTTCTCGCCGGCGCCCCGTGCCAGCAGGACGGCGCCGGCGGCGACCGCCAGGCCGACGACGACGATGACGAGGAGCGCCGCCGGCCTGCCGCGGCGCCCCGCCGGCCGGCCTCGGGACGGCCGCGTCTCCGCGGCCCGCGGGTCTCCGGGGGCGTCCATCACGTCTCCATGATGACGGCCGCGGCGCTTCCCGCAACCCGCCGCACGGCCGCCGCCGCCGGTCCGGCGCGACCCCGGCCGGGCTCCGCGTGCACCCGCCCCGGCGGCGGGGTCTGCGGCGGCCGCCGTGCCGCCGCGCGCGCACGCCGTCCCCCGGAGGGGTTGTCCGGCGGAGCCCGGTGGGGTAGAAAGCCAGCCGGCAACCCCGATGAGAGAGGTCTCTCGTGAAGCAGCTTCTCGGCGACACCAACGCCCTGTATCCCCTCGTCACCGCCCTGGTCGGCGCGACCGTCGACGGCCAGCCCGACTTCGCCACCGTCGCGCACGTCGGCATCGCCCACCTGAAGGGCATCACGCTCGGCATGGGCCGCATGCACCTCACCAACGAGGGCATCAAGGCGAACAAGACGTTCAGCGTGAACCTGCCGTCCGAGGACATGGTCGAGGTCACCGACCACATCGGCATGGTGAGCGGTCGCAAGGAGGACAAGGCCGCGCTCTTCGAGGTGTTCTACGGCAAGCTCGAGACGGCGCCGATGATCGAGCAGTGCAAGGTCACGATGGAGTGCAAGCTGATCGAGCACGTGGAGCTGGCGACGCACGACCTGTTCGTGGGCGAGATCGTGGGCACGTACGCCGACGCCGACGTGCTCACCAACGGCATCGTCGACATCGCCAAGCTGCGGCCGCTGCTCTTCGACATGGCCAGCCAGAAGTACTGGTCGCTGGGTGAGCCCGTGGCCAAGTGCTGGAGCGTGGGGAAGGACTTCAAGCCGGCCGCCGGTTCACAGGACTGACGGCCCGTCGTCACGTACGGACGGAGGTCACTCCCCGGCGAGCGTGCCCAGGTCGCGCAGGAGGCCCGCGAGCGCCCGGCGGTCGAGCTCGTAGAAGCTCCACTTGCCGCGCGTCTCCTCGGTGACGAGGCCCGCCTCCCTGAGGACGCGCAGGTGGTACGACGTGCGAGACTGGCCGAGCCCGAACTGCTCCTGGAGCTCGCAGACGCAGATGCCCGCGGGCGTCCCCGTGCCGGGGACGTTGCGCGTGCAGGGGTCGGCGAAGCCGCAGCAGTCCCTGCCCTGGGCGAGGACGCCGACCATCTTCAGCCGGATGGGGTCGGACAGCGCCTTGGCGACACGCGCCAGGTGCGCGAGGTCCAGCGTGTCGACGGCCACCTCGCCTCCTTCAGACAAAGAAGTTGTGATTTGAGATTGACATCAACTTCTCTTGATGCGAGTATCATACCACGGAACCTTGGTTTGACCACGGAGGCAGGCATGACGGACGTGACCGCAGACGAGGGCAGGGGCCTCAAGGAGGAGATCCGCGACCGCTACGCCGAGCGCGCCCGCGAGGTCAGCGAGCAGGGCAAGGCCGCCTGCTGCTGCGGTCCGTCGGGCTGCTGCGGCCCCACCGACGCCGTGCCGAACGACGTGTTCGCACAGGGGCTCTACGACGTCTCCGAGACGAGCGAGCTGCCCAGGGAGGCCGTGCTCGCCAGCCTCGGCTGCGGCAACCCCACCGCCCTCGCGGAGCTGCACGCCGGCGAGGTGGTCCTCGACCTCGGCAGCGGCGGCGGCATCGACGTGCTCCTGTCGGCGAAGCGCGTCGGTCCGGCCGGCAAGGCCTACGGCCTCGACATGACCGACGACATGCTCGCCCTGGCGCGCGAGAACCAGGCCAGGGCCGGCGTGACCAACGTCGAGTTCCTCAAGGGCGAGATCGAGGCCGTGCCGCTCCCCGACGAGACCGTCGACGTGATCATCAGCAACTGTGTCATCAACCTGTCGCTGGACAAGGACAAGGTCCTGGCCGAGGCCTTCCGCGTGCTCAGGCCCGGCGGGCGGTTCGCCGTCAGCGACATGGTGTACCAGGGCGACATCGGCGCCGTGCCCGACGAGATCATGCGCAGCGTCGAGATGTGGGGCGGCTGTATCGCCGGCGCCCTCGAAGAGCGCGACTACGTCGCCCGCCTCGAGAAGGCCGGCTTCGTGGACGTGGAGGTCGTCCCGACCACCGACTACCGCGCCAAGTACGGGAGCGAGATCGAGCAGGCGGTCGGGGTCTCGCTGCCTGACGACGTGAACCTGGTGGGCGCGTTCATCCGCGCCACCAGGCCCGCCCGCTGAGGCGAGGCGGGGGAGAGGGGGAGCCGTGCTGCCGCAGACCACGCTCGACCAGGCGCTCCTGAGGGTGGCGCTGGCCGACCGCCGCGCCGCGGCCCGTGCCGCGCACCGTCCGCCGGCCACGGCGCGCCGCTGTTGCGAACGTCCCGCCGTCGCGCCGCCGCAGGCGGTCGCCTGCTGCGCCTGACGCATGAAGCGCCTGCGCACAGACGGCCCCATCGCCGTGTTCGGCGACGTGCACGGCGACCTGCCGGCGCTCGAGGCGGTCCTCGCGGACCTCGAGCGCCGGCAGGTCGCGGACGTGCTCTGTCTCGGCGACCTCGTCGGGTACGGCCCGTGGCCCAACGAGGTCGCCGCGCTGATCCGTGCGCGCGGTATCCCCTGCATCATGGGCAACTACGACCGCGGCATCGGCTTCGCGACCGGCGACTGCGGCTGCGTGTACGTGACCGACGAGCAGCGCGCCGAGGGCGCGGCATCGCTCGCCTGGACGACCGAGGCGACGACCGGCGAGACGCGCGCGTACCTGCGGTCTCTCGAGGACCGCTTCGTGCTCGAGACGCCGGCCGGCGAGCTGCTGGCCGTCCACGGCAGCCCTCGCCGCATCAACGAGTACCTCTTCGAGGACAGGCCGGCGGCGGCCATGGCGCGCATGGCCGAGGCGGAGCCGTACCGCGCCATCCTCTTCGGGCACACGCACGTGCCGTACGCCCGCGAGGTGCCGCACGGCGGCGCGGGCGCCTCGACCCTCTTCGTCAATGCCGGCAGCGCCGGCCGGCCGAAGGACGGCGACTGGCGCGCCTGCTACGCTGTGCTGGACCCGGCCGCGCTCGCCGCCGGACGGCCGGCCGTCGAGTTCGTCCGCGTGCCGTTCGACATCGGGCGCCTGCGGCGGGCGCTGGCGGCGACGCCGCTCGTCACCCGCTTCGACGGACCAGAGGAGGAGACCGCATGAACGCACACGCCGGACCAGCCGGCACCCGGGCGCCGGCGCGCCGCCTTTCGTTCCTCGACCGTTACCTCACGCTGTGGATCTTCCTCGCGATGTTCGCCGGCGTCGGCCTCGGCTGGCTGTTCACCGGGCTGCCGGAGTTCATCCAGCAGTGGTCGGTGGGCACGACGAACATCCCCATCGCCATCGGCCTCATCGTGATGATGTACCCGCCCCTCGCCAAGGTGCGCTACGAGGAGCTCGGCGACGTGTTCCGCGACTGGAAGGTCCTCGGCCTCTCGCTGGTGCAGAACTGGCTCATCGGGCCCTGGGTGATGTTCTTCCTGGCGATCGTCTTCCTGCACAGCTACCCCGAGTACATGGTCGGCCTCATCATGATGGGCCTGGCCCGCTGCATCGCCATGGTCATCGTCTGGAACCAGCTCGCGAAGGGCGACACCGAGTACGCCGCCGGCCTCGTGGCCTTCAACAGCGTCTTCCAGGTGCTCTTCTACAGCGTGTTCGCCTGGTTCTTCCTCACGGTCATGCTGCCGGTCTTCGGCCTCGAGGGCGTCAATGTGGACGTCACCATCGGCCAGATCGCGAAGAGCGTCTTCATCTACCTCGGCATCCCCTTCCTCGCCGGCATGCTCACGCGCTTCATCGGCCTCAAGGTGAAGGGCAGGGACTGGTACGAGCAGCGTTTCATCCCGCGCATCAGCCCGCTGACCCTGATCGCCCTGCTGTTCACGATCTTCGTGATGTTCAGCCTCAAGGGCGACCTCATCGTGCAGCTGCCGCTCGACGTGGTCCGCATCGCCGTCCCGCTGACGATCTACTTCGCGATCATGTTCTTCGTGAGCTTCTTCATGGGCCGCAAGATAGGGGCCGACTACTCGAAGACGGCGACCCTCAGCTTCACCGCGGCGAGCAACAACTTCGAGCTCGCCATCGCCGTGGCCATCGCCACCTTCGGCTTGAGCTCCGGCGAGGCCTTCGCCACCGTGGTGGGACCGCTGGTCGAGGTGCCGGTGCTGATCGGCCTCGTCAATGTGGCCCTCTGGTTTGGCAGGAAGTACTGGGGCGTGACGGACGAGCCACTGCCCGCCGCGGTCGCCGCGGGCTGCGACGAGGCCGGCTGCGGCCCGCTCCCGGGGCCGGCCGCACATCCCGCCATCTCCGGCACACCGACGAGCGAGGCACACGAATGACCGACAGCCAGACCGCCCGCCCGCTCATCGAGTGGGGTCCCACCGTCGACGACGGGACCTGCACCGGCTGCGGCACCTGCATCGACTTCTGCCACCAGGACGTCTACCGCTGGTCGGAGGACGAGACCCGCGTCGAGGTCGCCCACAAGCTGCACTGCGTGACGGGCTGCTCGCACTGCGCGACGCTCTGCGAGGCCGGGGCGATCTCGTTCCCGACGGTGGGCGACATCAAGCGGGCGCGGCGGGCGGCCGAGGGCTCGTGAAGCCGGGCGCTCCCGCCGGAGCGCCGGCCAAGGTCTACGTCGAGCCCACGACGGCCTGCAACCTCGCCTGCGCGACGTGCGTGCGCCACGCCTGGGACGAGCCCGAGGGGTGGATGACGTGGGAGACCTTCGAGGCGGTCGTGGACGGCCTCGAGGGCGGGACCGTCGCCTTCATGGGGCTCGGCGAGCCGCTGCTGCACCCGCGATTCCCCGACATGGTGCGGCTCGCCAAGGACCGCGGCCTGCGGACCGAGGTCACGACCAACGCGCTCCTGCTCGACGAGCACCTCGCCGCGGACCTGCTCGAAGCGGGTCTCGACCAGCTCGTCGTGAGCATCGACGGCGCCTCGGCCGAGGCGTTCGGGCGCGTGCGCTCGGGAGCGTCCCTCGAGCGCGTGGTGGAGAACGTGCGGCACCTGCACGACGGGGGCGGGCCGAACTACGGCCCGAGCGTCCGTATCGGCGTCGAGTTCGTGGCGATGCGCTCGAACGTCGCCGAGCTGCCCGGCCTCGGCAGGCTGGCGGCGCGTCTGGGCGCGTCGTTCGTGATCGTCACCAACGTCCTCGCCTATACACCGGACCTGGTCGGGGAGACGCTGTACGACCACGGCGCCGGCTCGCTCGCCGGGGCCGACACGAGCGCCGCGCCGCGCTGGCTGCTGCCGGTGTTCGACTGGGACGAGCCGCTGGGCGCGGCCGTGGGCGGGGCGCTGGCGCGCTCCGGTCCCGTCTCGTTCTCCGGGGCCGACGCGGGGCCGGCCGGGCGCTGCCCGTTCGTGGAGGCCGAGGCCTGCGCCGTCGCGTGGCACGGCGGGGTGAGCCCCTGCCCGGCGCTCCTGCACACGTACACGTGCTACGTCCGCGGACGCGAGAAGCGGGTGCTGCGCTGGGAGGCCGGCCGCCTGCCGGACGAGTCTCTCCCGGCCATCTGGGCCGGGGCCGGGTACGCGGCCTTCCGCGAGCGGGTCCGGCGCTTCGACTTCCCGCCGTGCACCGACTGCGGGTGCGAGCTCGCCGCCGACAACCGCGAGGACTGCTTCGGCAACGGGCACCCAACGTGCGGCGACTGCCTCTGGGCGCGTGGCGTGATCCGCTGCCCCTAGACGAGGGCCCTGAGGGCCTCGCGCGGGGTCTCGGCCGTGCTCAGTTGCTGCCGCCGAGCTCCTGCTCGAGTTCTTCCTTGGCGTTGAGCATCTGCTGCTTGAACTCCATGGGGCGCCGGATCTGCTTCAGGTTGTTGATGCCGGCGCCCGCGGCGGCCGTGAGCACGATGATGTCGCCGTACCCGAGCACGCGGCCCATGATCGACTGCTTGAGCACGATGTCGGTGAGCTTCTCGAGCGAGGAGTCGGCCACGCGCTTGCTGAGCACGCCGGTGGACTCGATGACGCGCCGGTTGGTGAGCACGTACACGTTCATCCTCCACGAGAGGAAACCCCAGAAGATGCGTACGCCGGGGACGACGAGCACGAGGAGGATCCACCACATCCAGCTGGATCCGGGGAACAGCCAGACCTTGAAGATGATGACGACGGCGAGCACGGCGGCCGCGAACAGGATCCACTTGATCATCTCGGCCACGAAGAAGACCCAGTGGTGGCGCTCGGTGTAGCGGATCTTCTCGGCCGCCCCGAGCTGCTGTTCGACGTACTCGATGCTCATGTGCTCCTCCGTGCCCCGGCTGTGGGCCCAACCTACCACGAAGGGAGGGACCGGGCACCGGGGCGGGGGTGCTAAGAGGCGCGGCGCGGCGAGCGTCGTATACTCAGAAGCCCAGCGTCGGCCACCGTGGGGGTCCCCATGCGCTCCTGCCCGCTCCAGCCCAGACTCCAGCTGCTCGTCGCGCTGCTCGCGGCCGCGCTCGTCCTGGCCGCCGGCGTCACGGCCGCCCTGGCCGGCGCGGCGCAGCGCACGCCGGTGAGGACCGCGCCGGGCGCGGCCGTCGCGTCACAGGGCCGCGCCGTCACGCGGCCCGGCCACCCGGCTCCTCTCGTCGCCTACCGCGGGCTCGGGTCGTGGGTCGACCTGTACGACCCGACGGCCTGGGACGACCCGGAGGGAGCCGTGCAGGACATGGCGTCCCACGGCGTCCGCACGCTCTTCATCGAGACGGCGAACTACCACAACCCTTCTGCGAAGGACGACGACCCGGACATGTATCGGCGAGACGTGGTCAAACGCTTCATCGCCACGGCTCACAGCAGGGGCATGTACGTGGTCGCGTGGTACCTGCCGGGCTTCAAGGGAGACCTGTCGAACGACCTTCGTCGCAGCAAGGCGGCCATCGACCTCCGCACCGCCGACGGCCAGAGGTTCGACTCCTTCGCCCTGGACATCGAGGACAGCAAGGTCAAGCCGGCGAGCAAGCGGAGCGAGCAGATGATCGAGCTCTCGCGGCAGCTCCGCGCCTACGTCGGGGACAAGTATCCCCTCGGGGGGATCATCCCGTCGCCCAAAGGCATGACCATCAACAGCACGTACTGGCCCGACTTCCCCTACAAGCCCGTCGCCGACATCTACGACGTCGTGGTCCCGATGGGCTACTACACGTACCACGTCGACGGCTACGCCAAGGTCTACAACGAGAGCCTCGACAACGTGCGCATCGTGCGCGAGCAGGTGGGGGAGAGCGTCGTGCCCATCCACCTGATCGCGGGGCTCGGCAACCAGTCGTCGTCTTCGGAGTCCACGGCCTTCGTGCGCGCCACGCGCGAGACCGGCATCCTCGGTGCCGGCATGTACGACTGGTCCACTACCGGTGACGAGGATTGGGCGCCGCTCGCCAACGTGCGCTTCAACCCGCTGCAGTCGCCGGCCCTGCCGCTGGAGTTGCCGTTCGCGGCGCCTCTCGGCAACTGCGCGAAGGACAGGACGCACCCCAAAGAGGTCTTCTACACCGCCAAGGGTGCGACCGCCGAGCGGATCCTGCACTTCCGCCTCTGGGACGTGCAGGCCGACGAGGTGAGGCTCGTCGTCAACTGGCAGGACGCCGGCCCGTTGGACCCCGGCCCGAAGGGCAAGTGGAGCGGCGTCCGGTCCCTCGCCATCCCGGCGAGCATGCTCGACAAGAAGCGCAACGTGATCGGGTTCGTGGCCAGGGGGGATGCTCCGGAGTGGTCGCGCTGGGGCGTGCGCGACGTCTCGCTCGTGGCGCCGTGACTCCCGGTCCCGGGCCTTGGTGAGCCTCCGCTCCCGGCGCTCGTGACCCGGCGCGGCGGTCCTCGATATACCTGCGTCCGGGATCGCCCTGATGAGTCGCTGCGCGTTCGATGTATCCTGCAGCGAACGCACAGCGTCCGGGAGTGGGGACCATGCCCGCCAGCGAGGCCGCAGTCGTCGTCGGTATCCACGTGGCCGCAAGCCGGCCCAGCGTGGCCGTGGCGCTGCGCGGCGGCCGGACGCTCGACGTGCTCGAGTGGCACGAGGCCGCCGAAGGGGCGGCGGGCGAGCACGCCGGCCTCCTCGACTGGATCACGGCGCTCTCCCCGGCGGTGGTGGGCGTCGACGCGCCGCAGAAGCCGCGGCGGGCGGCGCTGGACGGGACGGTCAGGCAGCGGCGCTGCGACGCAGAGTTGCAGGCCCGGCTCATCGCCGTCTACCAGGTGCCCACGGCGGCCGAGGTCGCCGCGGGCGGCAGCAGGCACGCCTGGGTCGCGGCCGGCATGACCTACTTCAAGGAGCTCGGCCGGCGGGGCTACGAGCGTCCGGCCGACGGCTGGCTGCCGGGCTCGCTCGGCCAGGCGCCGGCGGTGCTCGAGGTGTATCCGTACGCCGGCTTCGCGGCCCTGCTTGGGGGCACGCCACCGCCGCGCACCACGCGTGAGGGGCTGCGCCTGCGCGTGCTCGTCCTCCGCGGCCACGGCGTGCACTGGGACGAGTACTTCGACCACGAGTCGCTTGA
This sequence comes from uncultured Thermoleophilia bacterium, assembly GCA_903921965.1. The sequence continues at coordinate 11,834 of CAIXSE010000425.1, forward strand.
CGCCCTCATGGCCGGGCTGACCGCCTGGCGGTTCTGGCAGGGGCTGGCGACGGACGTCGGCGACGACCGCGACGGCCGCATCTGGCTGCCGGTGCCGCCGAACGAGCTGCGGGACTC
>CAIXSE010000426.1 GCA_903921965.1 uncultured Thermoleophilia bacterium
CGCGGCGTGGTCGGCCGCGCTCAAGGTCACGCGCATCGGCAACGACGGCATCCCGACGCTCGAGGAGCTGGAGCGCGCCCGCCGCCAGCGCGCCCCGGCGCGCGGCTGACGGCTCGGCCGGGCGCTGCTCAGGCGGCCGGGTTGCGTTTGTACGTGAGCGCGGTCACGCGCAGCGCCCACACGCTCGTCGCCTTCAGGATGTCGGGCTTGAAGGCCGCGTCCGCGAGCGCCGCGTCGTACTTCGCGACGATCACGCGCAGCGCGGCGTCACGCTCGTCCTCGTCCTCCACCAGCTCCGCCTCGCCGAAGGCGAGCACCGACTCGTAGCTGAAGTTCTCGTCGCACGGGTCGGCGGCGGGCATGAAGCCGGGGAGCGTGGTCGCGGCGAGGCAGACGTGGCCGTCGGCCTCGAGCAGCGACGCCTTCAGGCTGCCCCCGCCGTGGAAGTACAGCGTCTCGCCGTCGCCGGCGAAGGAGATCGGCACGACGTAGGGCCAGCCCTCGCCGGCCATGGCGAGGTACCCGACGGGCTCCTTCGCCAGCACCCGCACCGCGGCGGCGGCCTCGTCGCCCTCCACGATCGCCTTCCCCAGGCGGGCTTTGAGCTGCTGTGCGTTCATGCGGGTCTCCTCCCGGTCGCTGGGCGCATCCTACCGCGCCCCGCCGCGGCGCCCCGCCCGGCTTCGCGCGTCGGCTCAGCCCGCCCGGCCTCCGGGACCCGACGCCAGCGAGCCGTGATCGGCGACCGCCGCGGCCGTCCGCCGGAGCAGCTCCAGGTTCGCGTCGAGCCGCATCATGCCGCCGACGGCGAGCGTGACGACCATCGCCTCGAACGGGTAGGCGAGGTGCGCGCGGTACCGGCGCCCGAGCTCGTCGAGCGCCGGGGGCTCCGCGCCGCCGCGCACGAGCCCGTCGCGGTAGCGGCCCAGGAGCTGCTCCTCGTGGGCGCGCCGCGCCTCCGGCAGGAGCGAGGTGCCGAGGAAGTAGGCGACGTCCCCCACGCCCTCGCCGGCGCGCACGAGGTGCCAGTCCAGCAGGCCGGGGCGGCCGTCGCGCCAGAAGAAGTTGCCGGGGTGGACGTCGTGGTGCACGAGCGTGCGCGGGCCTTCGCCGAGGAAGCTCATCCAGCGCCGCCGGCGCCGCGAGTAGTCGAGTGCCGGGCCGCGGAGCGCGGCGGGGACGGCGCCGCCGGCGCGCGCCAGCCCGCGGGACATGAGCGGTACGGCCAGCGCGGAGCCCAGAGCGTCCTCGGTGCGCCGCACCGGCCCGGCCAGCCAGCGGTGCCCGGCGGCGAGGCTGGGGTGCCCCCAGAAGCGCGCGTGCAGGCGGGCCAGTTCGTCCACGGCCAGGCCCGCCCGCTCTGCCGTCCAGGCGTCGCCCGGGGAACCGGCGGTGGCGCCGCCCTCGGTGACGTCCTCGAGGACGAGCGTGGCGCCCCAGCCCAGGCGTGCCTGGCCGGCGACCACGGAGGGGTGCGGCACGGGGACGTCGTGCGCCACCTCGCGGTAGAACCTCGCCTCGGCCTGCAGGAGGCGCGGCAGCGCCGTGATGAGCCGCGCCTTCCACGAGAGGGACGGCAGCTTGGCGAACCAGCGGCGCGGGAGGTCGGGCGCGTCGTGGTCGACGGCGATGCGGATGCGCGTCGTGGTGCCGACGTCGACCGACAGCACCTCGAAGGCCGCGACGCGCGCGCCCGGCCGGCACTGCGTCACGATGCGCTGCGCCCAGGCGACGGTGAGGTCACCGGGTCCGCGTGCGAGGACTCCGGGCGGGCTGCGCATGCCGGCTTCCTATCACAGTCCGGCGCCAACGGTCACGCGTATGGGCCGCCGGGCGGGCACCGGCGCTCGGCCCGCCCGGTCCGGGCACAGAGAAGCGGCCGGCGGGTGATGCTGCTGGAACACCTGCCGGCCGCGTGTGGAGCGCACGCGAGTCACCTGAGGCTCAGGCGGGCCGGCGTCGCCACGCCCGCCTGAGTCCGCGCCGTGCCCGTCAGGACATCGGCTGCGCCGTGTGATAGCGCCAGAGCCCCCTCGTGACCAGCACCGCGACTGCGACGATGCCCACGATGAGCGCGATCCGAAGGATGGTGATGGCGGTGACGCCGAGCCACGCGAGGATTACCCAGCCGCTCATGACGCCCCCTTTCTTCGACAGGAGCCGCTCCACTCGGCTCACACTACGTACTACGGCACATCGGTGTGCGGCGGAGCATAGGGTGCGGGCCGCAGAGGGGGGTGGGTCGGTCGCCCGATTCGCGGGTCGGGGCCCGGCGGAGCGGCGGATCGGCCGGTCAGTCCAGGCGCGCCCTCATCGTCACCGTCCCGAGCCGCGTGCCCGACGGCTCGTAGCGAGGGAAGACGTCGGTCAGCTCGCTCTTGAGCCACGCCGACACGTGCACGCCCACGTCGCCCACGGTGAGCCGGCGGTGGCCGCCCTCGAGCGAGGGCAGCGTGGTGGCGCCGTCCCTGTCCAGCGTGCCCAGCACGCGGCGCCTGCCCCGGGCGGCGACCGCCGCGAGCGTCCCGAGCAGCGCGCTTCCCGTGCGGCTGGGCCGGCTTGCCGCCACGCGGACCTCCTCGCGCCTCGTCGACGACCTCGTCCGATCGTAGTCCGGGTCGCGCGGGCGCACGCACGGGCCGGGACACGATAGACTCGGCCCATGAGCGCTCCGGAACGCAGCACCGTCATCGGCGCCCTCGCCATCGGCGCGGCGTTGTTCGTCGCCGCGGTCGTCGCCATCAGCGCCGGCGGCGCGTGGGCCGCGATCGGCTGGGTGCTCATGGTGGTCGTGGCCCTCGGGCTCATCGGGGCCGTCGGGAGCAGGTTCGGCCGCAAGTAGCCTCGCGGCGCGCGGCTCAGCCGGCGCCGGGCCCCGCCGGCGGCTGCCCGGCGCTCGCGGCCTCGAAGCTGCCGACCGCGTCGAGCACGCGCGGGTAGACCTCGGCGGCGCCCACCAGGCCGATCAGGCCGTCCTTCTCCATGAAGTCGCGCACGGGACCGTGCAGGCGCGCCAGCATGATCCGCACGCCGGCGCGGCGCAGGTTGGTCACGAGCGGCCTCAGCTGGTCGGCCGCGGTGGTGTCCATGTCGGCCGTGGCCTCGAGGTCGAGGACGACCGCCTTCACGGGGACCCTCTCGCCGGCGGGCGGGCCGTCCGCAGAGGCGCCGGGGGCCGGCGTCCCGGGCGCCGCGGTGCCTGACGCCGGCGTCCCGGCCTTCACGAGGGCGCGCACCTCGCGCGCGAACCGCTCGGCCGTCGGGAAGACGAGCGGCCCGTCGAAGCGGTAGACGACCAGCCCCGGGACGGTGGTGTAGCCGGGGTGCGTCACCAGGTCGGCGAACTCGTTACCGTCCGGGCGGCGCCCCAGCACGGCTGAGTTCGGGCTGCTCTCGCGGAGGATGAGCAGCGCCAGCGAGAGCACGACACCGATGACTACGCCGGGCAGCACGCCGAACAGCAGCACGCCGGCGAGGGCCGCGGCCGAGAGGAGGAAGTCGGCCCGGCGCACGCGGTAGAGGCGCCTGAGGCCGGCGAGCGAGTAGTACTTGCGCAGGGCCACCATCACGATGGCCGCCAGCGTGGCCTCGGGGAGGTACGTGAAGAGCCCGGTGAGGAAGAG
>CAIXSE010000427.1 GCA_903921965.1 uncultured Thermoleophilia bacterium
CGCGCGCGGCGCGATCGCGATGGACGCCGCGCGCCCCGTCACGGACCGTCGCCTCTGCGCGGCCTGCGGAGCGTGCGCCGCGGCGTGCGCGCGCGGCGCACGGCGGCTCATGGGCCGCGAGGTGACGGCCGACGACGTCGTGGACGAGGTCCGCCGCGACGCCCCGTTCTACCGGCGGTCCGGCGGCGGGGTGACCTTCTCCGGCGGCGAGCCTCTTGCGCAGCCGGACTTCCTGCTCGAGTGCCTGCGGCGCTGCCGCCGCTTCGGCTACCACACGGCGGTCGAGACCTGCGGTCACGTGCGCTGGGACGACCTGGCCGCGGCGGCGGCGCTCACCGACCTCTTCCTCTACGACCTCAAGCAGCTCGACACGGCGCGCCACGAAGAGCTCACCGGCGCCGGCAACGAACTGGTCCTCGAGAACCTCGAGAAGCTGCTGGCGACGGGCGCCGAGGTGAGGGTGCGCGTGCCGGTCGTCCCGGGCGCCAACGACGACGCCGCGAGCGTGGCCGTCCTGGCGGACTTCGTCGCGCGCCACCCCGGCATCCGGAAGCTCGAGCTGCTGCCGTACCACCCCCTGGGCCTGCACAAGTACGCCGCGCTCGACCTCCACCTGCGGGAGTTCGAGAAGCCCGGCGCGGCAGACCTCGAGGTCATGGCCGCCGAGGTCTCCCGGCGCTGCGGGTGCCTCGACTGCGTGGTCACCCGAGGCACGGCGTGACCACCCGCTCCAGCTTCCTCGTCGTCATGGGCGACCAGATGACGGCGTCGGCGCTCGGCTGCCACGGCGGCCCCGCCGGGCGCTCGCGGAGCCTCGACGCCCCGGCCGGCTTCAGCCACGCGCACGACCCCTGCGTGACCCGGCAGCGGCACCGGGACCTGTACGAGGATGTCGAGGTCCCCCTGCCGGCCGGTGCCGCCCCCTGCGGCGGGTGAGTTGACGGCGCCTTCCGCGGCTCGCTAGAGTCAGGTTCCCGATGGGGAGTAGCCGGCCCGCGCGAGCGGGCGGCGCGATCGACATGCCGGGCCACACGGCCCCGGTCGCGCACTCCGCGGCAAGACCTTCGGCACGACGAGTGCCGGGGTCTTTTCTTTTCCCCGGCGAGAACGGACAGCCGGCGAGGCGCCATGGAAGGTGTGCTCGAGCAGCGGGCAGCGGGAGCGACGCCGTGAGCGGCGACCCCTTGCCCCGGACCGTCGCCGCCGGCGGGGCGATCGCCGCCTCGCTCCGGCTCACGCGCGGCCGTCACGCGACGGTGTGGCCGCACGGGCCGCGCTCCGAGGCGCCGGAGCACGAGGCCGAGTGAGCCTCCTCGCCCTGCTCGGCATCGCCGTCGGCCTGGCCATGGACGCCTTCGCCGTCGCCATCGGCGTCGGTCTGAACGCGCCGGAGGTAGGCCTGCGCAAGACGCTGCGACTGGCCTGGCACTTCGGCCTGTTCCAGGCCCTCATGCCCATCGTCGGCTGGCTCGCCGGGCTCTCGGTGGAGCGCTGGATCAGCGGCGTCGACCACTGGGTCGCCTTCGGCCTGCTGGCCGCGATCGGCGGCCACATGATCTACGAGGCGGTGCACGGAGACGAGGAGGCGCGCGGCACCAAGGACCCGACGCGCGGCGCTTCGCTCGTCGTGCTCAGCGTCGCCACCAGCATCGACGCCCTTGCGGTGGGGCTGTCCTTGGCCCTGCTCGGGGTGGAGATCTGGTGGCCGGCCGTGGTCATCGGCGTCGTCGCCTTCGCCTTCACCGCCGCCGGCCTGCACCTGGGGCGGCGCTTCGGCGCGCTCTTCGGCAGACGCATGGAGATCGCCGGCGGCCTCATCCTCATCGCCATCGGCGTGAAGATCCTCGTCGACCACGTGGTGTAGCAGGGCTCGCGCCCTCTGTGCCTGTTCACGATCGCGATCACGCCCCCGGCCGGCAGGGCCGTGGATCTGGGGGGCGGTCCCGAGCCCGGAGGTACACGACGACGCCGGACCGGTGACGCCGGTCACGTCCGCGGCGACGTCGTGCTCGGACCGGCCGCCGCCGTCACAGCGTCTGCGTCGCCGACTCCGGCGTCACGATCACGACCGCCCGCATCCAGGCGAAGGTCGCCTTCATCGTGTCGAACTCCGGTCCCGCGTGGACGAACGCCGCCTCTCCCTTGATGAGGAAGCCGGTGCCCGGACCCATGTTGCCCTGCACCTTGCTGCTGCCGCAGGTGATCAGGACCCGGGGGTCGTACGCGACATTGACCTCGGTCCGGTCCATGAACCCGGCCGGGATCAGGATGCGGCCGTCCTCGGTGATGCGCACGTAGCTGTTCCACGTGTTCACCATGTGCGGGCCATCCTCGCCCAGGGTGGCGATGGCCACGACGCCGTCTTTCCTCAGCACTTCTCTCAGCTTCTCGGGGATCTCCATCGTGCGGCTCCTTTCAGGGTGTGGTTCGAGCTGGTCTCACCCGGCGGCCGTCGCCGGCTTGCGGGCGCCGCGGCCCGCCCGGCGCTCGCGGAAGTACGCCGCCGAGTCGGTGACGAACGACGCCGGCGCCTTGGCGGCGAGCTCGCCGGCGAGGTCGGCGACGGTCTTTGCGGCGAGGAAGGCGCGCAGCGCCCCCTCGGCTTCGGTCATGAAGTGGTGGATGCGGCACGGGCCGTGCGTCGCCCACTCCGGCGGCGCGCCGTCGAAGACGTCGTAGTCGCGGCGGACCTCGGCGCAGGTGAACACCCGGCGCCCGCCGTCCACCGCGTCGAGCACGTCGAGCACGCGGATCCCGGCGGCCGGCCTCGCGAGCACGAAACCCCCCGCGACGCCCTCGATCCCGGTCACGATGCCCGACTGCTTGAGGCGCGAGAAGACCTTGGCGAGGAAGCGTTCGGGGAGGTGCTGGTACGCCGCGAGGTCGGCGACGCTGAGCGGCTCGTCCGACGAGGCGAGGACGAGCAGCGAGTGCAGGGCGTACTCCGCCCCGGCTCCGTAGAGCGACGCCGTCATAACTGATACCTCACAGGGGCTAGTTTATAGGCCCGGTGAGGGCGGCAGTCAAACGGTGCCGGTGCGGGACTCCACGGCGGCCGCGCCCGGGACAGCCGGCTGCTGCTGCGTCATGCAGTGGATGTCGCCGGCGAGGCGGGCGACCTCCGGCAGGTGCAGCTGGACGACCTCGCGCCCGGGGAACAGGCGCACGAAGGTCTCGCGGGCCGGCTCGTCGCACGGGTCGCCGAAGCCGGGCACGACGACGGCGCCGTCGGCGACGTAGAAGTTCACGTAGGTCCAGGTGAGGCGGTAGCCGTCCTCCTCGTCCAGGCGCCGCGGCGGGTGGGCGACGGGGACGACCTCGAGGGGGCGGCCCGACGCGGTCACGGCCGCCCGGAGCCGCCGCAGGTTGTCGCGGAGCGGCTCGTACTGGGGGTCGGCGGGGTCGTCGCACGAGAGCGCTGCGACGACGCCCGGCGCGACGAAGGCGGCGAGGCCGTCGACGTGCCCGCCGGTCGGGTCCTCCTCGAGCGCTGCCCGCAGCCAGACGACGCGCTCGGCGCCGAGGTACTCCTTGAAGACGGCCTCGGCGTCCTCCCTGGACAGCCCCGGGTTGCGGTCCTCGTCGAGCACCACCTCCGCGGTGGTGAGCAGCGTGCCCTGCCCGTCGCAGCTGAAGGCGCCGCCCTCGAAGGCGATCGGCGCGGTGAAGCGGCGGGCGCCGGTCAGGGCGCTGACGCGCCCGGCCATCTTCGCCGTCTCGGTGTAGTCGCGGCGGAAGCCGCCCCAGCCGGTGAAGCGCCACTCGACGGCTCCCAGCTCGCCGCCGGGCCCGACCAGGAAGGTCGGCGCCGTGTCGCGCACCCAGGAGTCGTTCGTGGGCATGCTCACGATCTCGACGTCTGCCGGCGCGCCGCCGGGGTGCGCGCAGCAGCGC
>CAIXSE010000428.1 GCA_903921965.1 uncultured Thermoleophilia bacterium
GGCACCATCTACGCGTTCTTCATCCAGAGCTGGGCGCAGCGCTACACCACGTCGACGCACGCGGCCATCCTTCTCGGTTTCGAGAGCGTGTTCGCGGCGCTCACCGGCGTGATCGTCGGCATGGACCAGGTCACCTGGCGCCTCCTCGTCGGGGGCTCGCTGATGCTGACCGGCGTGTTCATCGTGGAGCTCCTGCCTTCGGGCAAGGGGATCGTGGAGGAGATCGGGGCGGAGGAAGGGGCCGGGGGCGACGACGGCCCGACCGGGGCGTGGGAGGAGTGATGGCGGACATGGAGTACCGGCCCAGAGGGGCCAGGCCGGGGTTCGACGCGGCGGCGTACCAGGCCGACATGGCGAAGCTGGGTGGCAACTGGGCCTTCGCCGGCATGGTGACGATGTTCCGGCAGCCGCACACCCACGACATCGACGGTGCCGACATCGTCTTCCTCGGGCTGCCCTGGGACGGCACCGCCATGACGCGCTCCGGCCAGCGCTACGGCCCGCGCGCGATCCGCGACGAGTCCACCTACGTGCTCGAGGAGATGGACTACACGCTCTTCGACCGCATCCGCTTCGTCGACTACGGCGACGCCTTCTTCCACAACGGCCACCTGGGCGACTTCCTCGACCAGGCGCAGAAGACGGTCGCGCTCATCCTCGAGTCGGGTGCCTCGCTGCTCGCGGCCGGCGGCGACCACCTCATCCCGCTGCCGATCGTGCGCGCGTTCGCGGAGAAGCTCGGGCGGCCGCTCGCGCTCGTGCACTTCGACGCCCACCAGGACAACTGGGACGTGATGCCCTACTCGTGGGGCGGCAGCTGGGCGCGCGAACTGGTCGACGAGGGGTGCGTGGACGCGGCGCGCTCGGTGCAGCTCGGCATCCGCACGGTGGAGGTGCCGCTCTATCCCGGCGGCGGCACCGGCACCGTGATCGACGCCGAGGAGTGCATCGACGAGGGGCCGCTGGCGGCGGCCGCCAAGGTGAAGGAGATCGTCGGCGACGAGCCCGTGTACCTGACCTTCGACGCCGACTTCCTGGACGCGTCGGTGGCGCCGGCCTGCCACACGCCGTGGTTCTGCGGGCCGGACATGTACTGGACGATGAAGTTCTTCCGCGCCGTGAAGGGCCTGAACGTGGTCGGCGCGGACGTCAACGAGCTCTGCCCGCAGTACGAACCGGCCGGCGGGCCCACGCAGCTCGCCCTCACCACCGTCGCCTTCTGGGAGACCGAGCTGCTGGCGGCGGCGCGCGGGAGGCGCTAGGGCCGTGGACGAGGACCGGACGGGGCGCCCCGGCGAGTCCCCGACCGCGCGGCGCATCCTGCGGGCCGCGCGGGACATCCTCGCCGAGCGCGGCTACGCGGAGCTCACGATGACCGCCATCTCCCAGGTCACCGGGCTGAACCGGGCGCTCGTCTCGTACCACTTCGGCGGGAAGGCCGGGCTGCTGACCGCGCTCGTCGACAGCCTCTTCCAGGACCCCGAGGTCGGCCTCGTCGAGGAGATCCGCACGACGCGGGACGGTCCCGACCGCGTCGAGGCCTTCCTCGACTGGCAGCGGCGCGTGTCGGCTCGCGACCGCACCAACCGCATGCTGTACGAACTGCTGCCGCACGCGCTGCGCGACCCGGAGGTGCGGGCGCGCTTCGCTGAGGAGTATCGCGTGTACCGTGAGGTGGACGCGGACTGCCTGGGGGCGGCGCCGCGCGAGCTGGGCGAAGCCGAGCTCGAGGCGCTCGCCGCCGTCAGTATCGCCGTGGTCGAGGGCCTGGGCATCCAGCGGGCCCTCGACCCGGACGGCTTCGACCACGAGCGCGCCTGGCGGATGTGGCGCGACGTCGTCGCCGGCTTTCTGGGGCTGCCGGGCGGCTGAGGGGGCCGGGTGCGGGCGGCCGGCGGCCCTCGCCCCCCGCCGCTTGACACCCCAGCCTTAAACGCTCATTTAGTTCTCCAGTACCGTCGACCCGTGGCCGGGGGATGCAGCGTCACCGGCCGTCTCGAGAGGAGCACTCGATGAGCGATACGTCCCGCGGCGCGGCCTGCACCGTCGATCCGGCCGCGCTGCCCGGCTTCGCCGCCCTGCGCGGCCGCCACTACTTCACCGACCAGGAGTACACGCGCGAGGAGCTCCTGGGCCTGCTCGACCTGGCCGTCGCCCTGAAGGCCCTGCACCGGCGGCGGCCGCTCACGCCGTTCCTGCCCGGCCGCACCCTGGCGATGATCTTCGAGCACCCGTCCACGCGCACGCGGATCAGCTTCGAGGCCGGCATGACCGAGCTCGGCGGCCACGCCCAGTACCTGCGGCCGGGCGAGATCCACCTCGGCGGCCACGAGACGGTCGCCGACACGGCGCGCGTCATCAGCCGCCTCGTCGACGCCATCATGGCGCGCACCGCCTACCACACGACCCTCGTCGAGCTCGTGCAGCACGCCACCGTCCCCGTGCTCAACGGCCTCACCGACGACTACGACCACCCGGTGCAGTCGCTGACCGACGCGCTGACGATCCTGGAGCACTTCGGCACGGTCGAGGGGCTCACGTGCGCCTTCGTCGGCAAGTGCGCCGACGCCATGGGCACCTCCGTGGCACTCACCATGACCAGGCTCGGGAGCAGCATGGTCATGGCCGGCCCGCCGGAGGAGCAGATGACGCCGGAGGTCGAGGCGCTGGCGCGCGCCAACTGCGCGCTGTCCGGCGCCTCCCTCACCCTCACCGATGACGCCGCCGAGGCCGTCTCGCAGGCCGATGTCGTCTTCACCGTCGGCTGGTGGTGGATGCAGCCCGAGGACGAGGTCGACGAGCTGCGCCGCATCCTCGGCCCCTACCAGGTGAACGAGGAGCTGTGGGCGCACGCGAAGCCCGGGGCGAAGTTCATGCACTGCCTGCCGGCCGTCCGCGGCGAGGAGATGACCGACGGCATCCTCGACGCGCCGTTCTCGATCGTCCTCGACGAGGCCGAGAACCGCAAGCACCTGCAGAAGGCGCTGCTGCTGGCGCTCATCGGGATCGACGAGCTGCCGGCCGACCCCGAGCTGCAGCCGATCGGCCGGGCGCTGCTGCGCTGACCCGGTCCCGCCGAGGCCGTACACTACCGGTGCCGGCGGGGCCACCGCGGCCTCGCCGGCGCCGCGACGCGAGGAGGTCAGGGTGACGCGCGAGGTGACGCTGGCGGCGACCCAGTTCGCCTGCAGCTGGGACACGGGGGCAAACCTCGACACCGCCGAGCGGCTGGTGCGCGAGGCGGCGGCGCGCGGCGCGCGGCTCGTCCTGCTGCAGGAGCTGTTCGCGGCGCCGTACTTCCCCATCACGCAGGACGTGCGGCACTTCGACCTGGCCGCGCCGGTCGGCGACAGTCCCGTCGTCGCCCGCTTCGCGCGCCTGGCCGGCGAGCTCGCCGTCGTGCTGCCGGTGAGCTTCTTCGAGCGCGCCGGCCAGGCGTTCTTCAACTCCGTGGCGGTCGTGGACGCCGACGGCGCGGTACTCGGCGTCTACCGCAAGAGCCACCTGCCCGACGCGATCGGGTACCAGGAGAAGTACTACTTCGCGCCGGGCGACACCGGCTTCCGCGTCTGGGACACCGCGGTCGGGCGCATCGGCGTCGGCATCTGCTGGGACCAGTGGTTCCCCGAGTGCGCCCGGGCGATGACGCTGCTCGGGGCCGAGGTGCTGCTGTACCCGACGGCGATCGGCAGCGACCCGCCCACGCCGGGCGCCGACTCGCGCGACGCGTGGCGGCTGGTGCAGCGCGGGCACGCGGTGGCCAACGCCGTGCCGCTGGTGGCGTCGAACCGCATCGGGCTCGAGCCGGCGCCCGCCGGGGCCGCCGCCGCCGGCACGGACTTCGCCATCCGGTTCTTCGGCTCGTCGTTCATCGCCTCGGAGACGGGCGAGCTGCTCGCCGAGGCGTCGCGCGACCGCGAGGAGGTCGTGACGGCCACGGTCGACCTCGACGCCGCCCGGCGCCACCGCGAGTACTGGGCCTACTTCCGCGACCGCCGGCCGGACCTCTACGGCCCGCTCGCCACGCTCGACGGCGGCGGCTGACACGGACCCGGGGCCGGCGTCCCGCTCCGGCGGACCGCTTCGCCGCACGCACCACGCGCGCGGCCGGTGAGGGCACCGGGCTCGGTCGCGGCACGGCGCACGCCGTGGTCTGGTCCGCGCTCGCGGCGGAGGGGTGACGGCGCGGATGGACGCGTCGCCGACGCCGGGCCCGCGCCCCGCCCTCCGTCGTGGTCACCGCCGTGGGCGGCCCGGCGCGCCGCGGCCGGGTGGACGGAGATGTCGGCAGAGGGAGCGGTTGTGTGATTCACTCTCCGCGGGCAGGCACGACGGGCCGGAGGCGCGGGACATGACGGATCGGTCGCTGGAAGAGCTGCTGGAGGACGAAGAGGACGCCATCGTGGTGGCCGTCCGCGAGCGCATGCGGGGCGACGAGTCGGTGGGCAGGGTGGCGACCCAGCGCCAGATCCGCGAGGGCGACCTGCTGGCGCAGGTGACCGGCTTCTGGTTCCAGGCCATGCGCAGCGACATCGCCCTGGGGTTCTGCGACAGCATGCGGCAGAGCCTGAGCTGGCTGGTCAGCTTCCGCAGCGGCCACCAGCTCCCGTTCGGGGACGACCTCGTCGGCCGCATGTTCGAGGACATCTCGGAGGAGATCGAGGCGCGCCTGGAGACCGACGGTCAGCGCCGGCAGTACATCGCCTACCGCGACGAGGTGCGAGGCATCATCGCCGAGACGTTCCCGGGGTGAGGGAGGACGGATGGAGCTCGATGAGTACGTACGCTGTCTCCTCGCCGGGGACGAGGACGCGTGCCTGGCGAACGGCAGGGAGCTGGTCAAGGGGCTGGAGGGCCTCCACGCGCTCTACGTGGACATCATCCAGCCGTCGCAGTACCGCGTCGGCGAGCTCTGGGAGCAGGGGGCCATCTCGGTGGCCGCCGAGCACCTCGCCACCGCCACCAACAGGTTCGTGGCCAGCACGTGCTACGCCAGCGTGGCCGGCGCGACGGCCGGCGGCCCCAGGGCGCTGATCGCCTGCGTGCCCGACGAGCTCCACGAGCTCGGGCCGCGTCTGCTCGCCGACCTTCTGGAGTGCGACGGCTGGGACGTCGACTTCTACGGCGCGTCCATGCCGGTCCGCGACCTCGTCGAGGCCGTGGCCGGGCGCGCGCCGCGCTTCGTCGGGCTCTCCGCAGCCCTGGGCATGCACCTCGGCAGCGTCAAGCACGCCATCGAGGCCGTCCGCGCACGCCTCGGCTCCGGGACGCCGCCGATCGTCGTGGGCGGCAACGCCTTCCGCGGCAGCCCCGACCTGTGGAAGAAGGTGGGGGCCGACATGTACGCCGCGGACGCTTCCGCCGCCGTCGAGATGCTCCGCGTGTTCAAGGAGGCCGCGCCGTGACGCAGGCAGCGCGGCCGCGGGCAGTCGTCGCCCTCGCACCCGACGACCACCACGACGTGGGTGCGCGCATGCTGGCCGACGCGCTGGAGGCCGACGGCTGGGAGGTCGGCTTCTTCGGGGTGACGGCGACCGTGGACGACGTGGTCGCGGCCGTCCGCGAGACCCGGCCGCGCTTCGTCGGCATCTCCTGCTCGCTGGGACGCTTCGTGGACGAGCTCCGCGACATGATCGCGAGGCTCCGCGAGGAGCTCGGCGACGAGCTGCCGCCGGTGGTCGTCGGCGGCCAGGCGTTCGAGGGCGACCCGGAGGTCTGGAAGCAGACCGGCGCCGACGCCTGCGCCACCGAGCGCGGCGGCGCCGTCGAGCTGCTCCGCGCGTACAAGGGGTAGGCGCGCCGGCGGCGGACCCGGCGCGGCGGCCGGGTCGAGGCGCGCCGGGCCGAGGGGTAGACTGGGGCGGGCGGGCCCGGAGGGCCGCTCCCGCCCCGCACCGCGTTTCGCAGCCACGGGAGGCTCCATGCCCGACTTGCCGTACGAGGACGTCCAGATCGAGGGTCACCTCATCGACTCCCTCATGATGCCCCAGATCATGGACCGCGTGATGGACCTCGAGGGCGAGTTCGAGATGCTCTCGTTCGAGGTCGGACGCATGAAGAACGACCCGTCCAGCGCGGTGATGCGCATCTTCGGGCGCGACGCCGCGCACCTGGACGAGCTCCTCAACGCCATCACCGATTACGGCGTCGTGGCCGTGCGCCCGCAGGACGCCGTGCTCGAGCCGTGCGACATCGACGGCACCTTCCCCGAGCGCTTCTACTCGACCACCAACCTCGTCACCTTCGTGCGCGTCGCGGGCGACTGGGTGCGCGTGCGGAACCCGGAGATGGACTGCGGCATCCGCGTCGACCCGGCGAGCGGGCACGCCGAGACGGTCGCCATGAGCGACGCCCGGGCCGGCGACCTCTTCGTCACCGGCCACCGCGGCATCCGCGTGCTGCCGCTCGAGCGGCCGCGCGAGAGCCAGCCGTTCGAGTTCATGGCCAGCAACGTCAGCAGCGAGAAGCCCAAGGCGCAGATCCTGCACGAGGTGGCCAACATCCTGCGGCAGGTCAAGGAGGAGGGCCGGCTCACGATCGCCGTCGTCGGCCCGGCCGTGGTGCACACGGGGGCGGCGCCGCAGCTGGCCCGCCTCATCGAGGCGGGCTAC
>CAIXSE010000429.1 GCA_903921965.1 uncultured Thermoleophilia bacterium
GGCACCCTCGACGCCGCCGTCTGGCTGCCGCCGGCCTCGGCGGCGCAGCTGCGCTCGGTGCCGGAGCTGACGACCATCAAGGGCACGAGCTGGCGTTTCAACGAGCTCGGCTTCAACTGCTACGACAGCCCGGACTCGCTCGGCGATCCGGTCCTCGTCGACGAGAAGTTCCGCCATGCCCTCAACTGGGCGGTCGACCGCCAGACGCTCACGAGCATCGCCTTCTATGGAGAGGGCAGCGAAGGCCAGACCCTGATGCCGCCGTACTCGCGGTACACGTGGCAGCCGTCCGCCGACCAGGCCTACACCTATGACCCCGCCAAGGCCAACGCGGAGCTGGACGCCGCGGGCTACAAGGACGTCGACGGGGACGGACTGCGCGAGACCAGGGAGGGCAAGAAGATCGACCTGCGCCTGTACGCGACCTCGCAGTCGCTCGAAAGCCAGTCGGCGGCGAAGCTGATCGTGGGCTGGTTCAAGGACGTCGGCATCAAGACCACGCTGCAGGTCATGGACTCCGGCGCGTTGCTGGCAGCCCAGTACAACTTCAAGGGGGACGTCTACGCCCCCGACTTCGACATGTTCGTCTGGTACTGGACCCAGGACCCGGACCCCGCCTTGATGCTCAGCGTGCCCACAAAGAGCCAGATCGGCTTGTGGAGCGACACACTCTGGTGGACGCCGGAGTACGACGCGCTGGATGTCCAGCAGGCCGCCGAGGTCGACGAGGCCAAGCGCGTGCAGATCGCCCAGCAGATGCAGCAGATCATCTGGGAGGCCTCGCCGTACATCATCTTCACCTACCCCTACGAGATCGAGGCCTACCGGAGCGACCGCTGGGAGGGCGTCGTCACGTCGCCGCAGGGCGTGGAGGGGTTCGACGGCGCCGCCTTCTTCAACTACCCGAACGTGGACACCTACCGCCTCATCACCGCGAAGACCACTGAGACGGGAGCGAGCGGCGCCAACACGACCGTGCTGTGGATCGTCGGCGCGTTGGTGGCCGTCGTCGCGATCGTCGTCATCGTCCTCCTCGTCCGGCGGCGCGGGAGCCGCTCGGTCGAGGTCTAGCAGTTCCACGCGGGGCGGGCCGGGCGCGCAGGGACCGGCGCCCGGCCCGGCTCACTCCATCGACATCTGGAAAGCAGGTGAACGACAGATGCACATCAAGGACAAGCCCGCCGGCACGGGCCATGCGCAGGGCGAGGCCACCACGACGAAGCAGAGCCCGAACCTCTCCGGAGCGGCGGTCGCCGGGGGCTCGATGTTCGAAGACGATTTCACCGCCTCGATGCAGGCGCTGCCGACCACCGCGCGGCTGACGCACGTGCCGGTACTCGGGCTGCGCGTCACCCCCTTCGGCTTCTCGACGGCGGAGCCGGCCCTCTACTGGAGCGTGCCGACCAGCCACGTGGTGAGGGCCGAGGCGCCGGGCGAGGAGTTCGACCTGGTCGAGGCGGTCATGCCGCAGTTCGTCGAGCGCGCCAGCTTCCGCATGGCTCTCAACGGCTGCCCCTGCCGCCTCGCCTTCGACTGCCAGCGCTTCAGTCAGGAGCTCGGCTGCATGGCCCTCGGCGAGTCCATGCGGCCCGTCCCCGAGAGCGACGGTCGCCCCGTGACCGTCGAGGAGGCGATGGACCACGTGCGCGAACGGGTGGCCAACGGCCTCGTGCCCACCATCTCCTGGGAGTTCGACGTCGGCGTGTACGGCGGTCCCCTGGACCGCGGCCTGGCCCTGTGCTTCTGCGACTGGTGCTGTTGCGACCTGCGCATGAGCGCCCGCGTCGGCAACGACCGCTTCCGCCGCAAGTACCAGCACATCCCCGGCATGACGCCCCAGGTCGGCGAAGCCTGCGACCGCTGCGGCGCCTGCACCCGGGAGGTGGTCTGCTGCGTCGGGGCGGTCACTCTCTCCGAGGGCGAGGAGCGCGCCTTCATCGACGAGACGGCCTGCATCCGCTGCGGCCGCTGCGCCGAGGTCTGCCCCAGGGACGCGATCACGTTCGAGATCGCCGCGGGGGTGGACGTCGCCGCCGCCGTGTGGGACGAGGTCGCCAAGGTCACCGACATCGTGAATCCGGAGCCGGTCGAGTACGGGGCGCAACCGTGGTGAGCGCCGGCGAGAAGAAGGCAGAGGCAGCCATGTTCGCACTGAAAGACAAGGCCATCGTCGTCGTCGGCGCCGCGCAGCCCTTCGGCCGCGCCTGCGTCGCCCGCTTCGCTGCGGCCGGCGCGCACGTCGTGGCGGTCGACCGGCGCAACCCGGGCGACGTGCTGCGCAAGCCCAAGACGCCCTTCTTGCGCGCCGACCCGGCGGACGAGGCCGCCCTGGGCGGCGCGCTCGAGCGCGCCGCCGCCCTGCACGGGCGCCTCGACGGCATCGTCTGCCTGCCCGGCAGCGAGGCGGTCACCTGGCAGGGGCCCATCAGCGACCTTGCCGAGTCGTCCCTCGACTGGGACTTCGGCCACAACGCCAAGGCGCTCCTGTGGTGCGCCAAGTACGGCGCCCCGCTGCTCGGCGACGGCGGCGCCATCGTCGCGTTCGCCTCGCAGACGGCGCTCACCGGCGGCGCCACCATCGCGAGCCACGCGGCCGCCCAGGCCGCGCTCGTCGCGATCGCGAAGAGCGCCGCGCTCGAGCTCGCCCCGCGGCGCGTGCGCGTGAACTGCATCCTCGGCGGCCCCTTCGACGCGCCCAACCTCGAGGACACCGAACGGGAGCTCGAAGTGGCGGCTCGCCTCAACCCTCTCGGGCGCATGCCCAAGGGGGAGGAGTTCGCCGCCTTCGCCCAGTTCCTGCTCAGCGACGAGAGCGCCTTCGTCACCGGCGCCGTATTGCCCTTCGACGGCGGCGCCTCGGCGGGCGCCGTGGCGCCCAACGTGGTCGACGCCCTGGCGGAGGTGCTGGGCAGGCGCAACTGAATCGGCGGCCGCCGGAGTGACCGGCGCCGGAGACGCTCACGATCACGCGACGGTCACTCCGCCGCGCGGGACCATCGACCCCGAAAGCGAGGCACCATGACCGGCAAGACCCACCTCACGATCTGGGACGACGCCGACTGCCGCCGTCTGCACGAGGCGACGCTCGCGCTGCTCTCCGAGGTCGGCGTCGAGGTCATGTACGAGCCGGCGGTGGAGCACTACAGAGCGGCGGGCTGCAGCATCGACGGCCGCCGCGTGCGCATCCCCAGGCGGCTCGTGGACGAGGCGCTGAAGAGCGCCCCGCGCGAGTGGCTGCTGAAGCCCCGCGGCGGCGACACGGAGCCGCTGTGCCTGCGCAGCGGCGAGATGTACTTCGGCACCGGCTCAGACGTCCTCTACACACGCGACCTGGAGACCGGCGAGCGCCGCCGCGCGCGGCTCGCCGACGTCGAGAGCCAGGCGGCGCTCTGCGAGCAGCTCCCCAACATCGACTTCGTGATGAGCATGGGGATGCCCGAGGACGTGCCGCGCGAGCTCGACGACATCGCCTCGGTCGCCGCGATGCTGCGCGGCACGCGCAAGCCGCTCATCGTCGCGCCCCGGGACGGCACCGTGATCGCCCGCATCCGTGCCATGGCCGAGCTCTGCGGCGAGGCGGAGAGCTTCGCCATCTACTCCATGCCGTCGCCACCGCTGCAGCACGACGCGGACGCGCTGACCAAGGTGATCGCCTGCGCCGAGCTGCACGTCCCGCTGATCTACTGCCCGGCGCCGAACGCCGGCGCCACCGGCCCGCGGTCGGTGGCCGGCGTGGTGCTGGTGGCGAACGCGGAGACGCTCAGCGGTCTCGTGCTGCACCAGATCGTGGACGCCGGGGCTCCGTTCGTCTACGGCGCCGGCGGGAGCGTCATGGACATGCGCACCATGACCGACCCGTACACCGCGCCCGAGAACGCGGCGGCCATGCAGTGCTGCTGCGACCTGGCCCGCTCCTACGGGCTGCCGAGCTTCTCGTACGCGGGCGACTCGGACTCCAAGCTGCTGGACGAGCAGTGGAGCGCCGACGCGGCGCTCACGACCCTGTTCGGCGCGCTCTCGCGGGCCACGCTGCTGCACGACGTCGGGTACCTGGAGAGCGGCATGCAGGGCTCGCACGAGTCGATCGTGCTGGGCGACGAGCTCGCCGGCTACGCCCGGGCGTTCGTGCGCGAGGCGCCGGTGAACGAGGAGACGCTGGCGTTCGACGAGATCAGGGCGGTCGGCCCCGGCGGCAGCTTCCTCGGGACGAAGTACACGCGCAAGCACTACCGGCAGTTCTGGATGGGCGACCTGTTCGACCACGCGGTCCACGACCGCTGGGCGGCGGACGGCGGGCCGACGCTGAAGCAGCGCGTGCAGGCCAAGGTGGCGCGGCTGCGCGAGGCGCCGCGGCCGTTCACGCTCTCGTCCGCCCAGGAGTCGGGCCTCGAGGCGATCCTCGCGGAGGTCAGCGAGCATGCCGAGGAGAGGATCTGAGCGCGATGAAGACGGCCGGCGACGAGAATCGGCGCTCCGGCTCAGCCCGCGCCGCCGCAGTCGCCCCGCGGCCTCTTCGGGCCGTCCGGCGGCGTCGCTCGGGCGGTCGCCGGGCAGACGGCTCGCGGCCCGCCGCTCAGCTCGCTGCCGCCCATAGTGCGCATCCGCACCCACAGCGAGACGGGGCGGGCCCGTGAGGGCCCGCCCCGTCCGTTCCGCGTCTGGCTGGTAGCCTCCGCAGCTTACCGCAGCAGGCACCCGTTGGCCTGCAGCTCGTCCTGCCACTCGGCCTCGGTGGGCTCGCCGCACTTGGCGAGCAGCTTGTCCCACTCGCGGTCGGCCCAGGCCTCGAGCCGCTCGAGCTCGTGCTCGTTGCCGGGCTTGAAGAGGTGGGCGAAGCGGCCCTGGCGCTTGAGCCAGGGGATGATCGGCAGCTTGCGCCGCGGCCGGTACGTGAGGTGGTACTCGCCGTCCACGACCTCGAAGAGCGGCCAGTAGCAGGCGTTCACGGCCTCGCGCGCGAGCTCGATCGTCTCCGAGCCGTCCGAGCGCCAGCCGCGCGGGCACGGCGCCAGGATGTTGAGGAAGGCCGGGCCCGGCGTGGCGAACGCCTTCGCCGCCTTGCGCACGAGGTCGCGCGGGTCGTGCGGCGA
>CAIXSE010000430.1 GCA_903921965.1 uncultured Thermoleophilia bacterium
ACTACCGCAGCCTCGAGGCGGAGCAGGCGGAGTGGGCGGCGGCGGCGGTGCTGGCCCGCGCCCTGCGCAGCGGCGGCGCGGTGAGCCTGCTCTGGCACAACAACCGCTTCGACCCGCGCGTCTCGCGCGGCTACGACGCGGTCTACTGGAAGCTCCTCGACCAGGCCCTGGCGCGCGGCGCCGTCTGCGGCCGCGCCGCCGACATCGTGGCGCGCTGGTCGGAGGCGACGGGCACGGGGCCGGCGAGCCCGGCGGGCGTGGACGCCGGCCCGGTCACCCTGCACGTCGACGGATCCAGGGCGGGCGGCGGGCGGGCGGGCGCCGCGGGACCGCTCTCTGACGGCGGCTCGGGCGCCGCCGAGGGTGAGGCCGGCGCGTGAAGCTGCGCGTCCTGCACCTCAGCGTCGTCCACAAGCCGGACGACCCCCGCATCCACGAGCGCGAGTGCCGCACCCTGGCACAGGCCGGCTACGACGTCATCTACCTGGCGCCGGGCGCCCGGACCGGCCGCGACGCCGCCGGCGTGTTCCTGGCGCCGCTGCCGCCGCGCGGCCGCACCACACGCTTCCTCAGCACCGTGGAGATCACGAGGGCGGTGCGCGCCGTCCACCCGCACGTGCTGCACGTGCACGACCCCGAGCTGCTCACGCTGTTCCCGGCGCTCAAGCCGCTCGTGCCGCGCCTCGTCTACGACATGCACGAGTACGTGCCCGAGGCGGTGGCGAGCAAGCCGTACATCCCCGCGAAGGTGCGGCCGGCGGCGTCGCAGACCACGGCCGTGGCGCAGCGCAGCCTCGCGGCGCTCGGCGCCGGCGTGGTCGTGGTCGTCGAGGACCAGCTCGAGGCGCTGGGCGCCGCGCCGGCGCTGCGCCTCGTGCTGCCCAACTACCCGCGCGCGGAGCGTTTCGAGGGGGCGGAGCCTGTCGCGGAGCTCGCCGCCGACCCGCGCCTCAAGCTCGTCTACGTCGGCAGCCTCTCGCGAGCCCGCGGCTGCACGATGATGCTCGACGTCATGGCGCGGCTCGCGCCCGACGACGCCGTGCTCTACCTCGGGGGCACCTTCAACGAGGCGGCGCTCGAGACCGAGGTGCGCGAGCGCCTGGCCGCCGGCCTCGCCGACCGGGTCAGGCTGCTCGGCCGCATCCCGCCGGCGGAGCTGCCGCGGTACCTCGCGGCGGCCGACGTCGTGTGGGTGCCGTCGCAGCCGGACCGGCAGTACAGCCACCCGACGATCCCGACCAAGCTCCTGGAGGGCATGACCGTCGGCCTCGCCGCGCTGGTCAGCGACATGCCCGGGCGCGGCGAACTCGTCAGGGCCGAGGACTGCGGCGTGACCGCGCCGCCCGACGCCGACGGCCACCTCGACGGCGTCCGCCGGCTGCTCGCCGCCCGCGAGCAGCTCCCGGCGATGGGCGCGCGCGGCCGCGAGGCGGTCGCGCGCCGCTACAGCTGGGAGGCCGTCGAGGGCGATTTGGTAGACTTCTACGGCGCGCTGTGCGCCGGGCTCGCCTAGCGGCCGCCCGGCCCGTGACCGGCCGGAGGGCCGAAGGGAGTTCCTCACGTGACCATCGAGCGGTTCCAGAACATCCTCGTCCTCGCCCCGCACACCGACGACGGCGAGTTCGGCTGCGGCGGCACCATGGCCCGCCTCATCGAGAGCGACGTCAAGGTCACCTACGCCGCCTTCAGCACCGCCGCCAAGAGCGTGCCCGAGGGCTTCCCCACGGACGTGCTCAAGCACGAGGTGCGCGCCGCCACGGGGGTGCTGGGCATCGACGCGGCCGACCTCAAGGTCTACGACTTCGAGGTCCGCACCTTCCCCACCGTGCGCCAGGACATCCTCGAGGAGATGATCGTCCTGCAGCGCGAGCTCGACCCCGACTGCGTGCTCATGCCGGCGCTCATCGACCTGCACCAGGACCA
>CAIXSE010000431.1 GCA_903921965.1 uncultured Thermoleophilia bacterium
CGTCGTCGCGGACGCCTGGGGGGTGAGCGGCATCCCGGCGACGTTCTTCCTGGATGCGCAGGGACGCACGGTAACGTCGATCGTCGGTGCGGCCACACGCGACCGCTTCGAAGAGGCGCTGGACGCCGCGCGCTGACGGCGCCGCGCCGGCCGCTCCGCCACTGGGCGGCGCGCCGGCGGCTACCCTTGCGGGGCGTGCCGGCGGCCCTCCGTCCAGTCCACCGGCCAGGCCTCCCAGCGCGCCTCGTCGCGCCGGATGAGCCAGGAGCCGACCAGCAGCGCCCCGAGGATCCCGGCGACCAGGACGGCCAGCAGCGCGACCGTCGCCGCGGCGGTGGCCTTGATCAGCGTGGCGAACTCCCCCGGCGTGCTCTGCGTCGGAGCGTGGGCCACGTCGAGCACCACCACGGCGCCCCCCGCCAGCGGCAGCTCGAGGTGCGACGCGTCGGCCCACGAGAGGAACCTCCGCGCGGCGTCGCGGCTCTCGACCGGGTCCACGTAGATGGTCCGCGGGAGTCCCCGCGCTCCACTCAGGTCGGTGACGTCGACCCGCAGCACACCCTCACGGTTCCCCAGTTCACCGCCGCCGACGAACCAGGTGCGTACCTGCCACTGGCCCTCGGGCGAGGTGACGACCTGCACGGGATCGGCGGGAAGAGGACGCGCGACCAGGGTGAAGACGAACCAGCCTGTGAACAGGGCGCACGCTCCGACAGCGGCGATGGCCAGCCAGAACAGCCTGCGCGAGCGCGAACTCCTCATCGGTCCCACCACCCCACCTGCCGCCACCGGCGCCGGCGGGCCCCTCCGGCCGCCTGCCGGCGCCTGCTCGGATCACGCAGCCTCGACCTCACCCTCGACGAGCTGGATGTCCATGCCACCGCACGCGGGGCACACCACCGGCTCGTCCTCGAGGTCGGGCTGCAGCCGCGTCTTGGGGAACTCGTGACCGCAGTCCTCGCAGCGGAAGTGCTCCTTCATCGCTCCTCCCTTCGACGCCCACCCTGAATGTGCCCGAACGGGAGTGGGTTCAAATGCGGCGCAGTGTGGACCATGGGCACGGCCGGGAGCGCGGCGCGGTGGGGCGTCAGCCGACGGCGACGTTCTCCGCGGCCTGCTCCGGCGTCAGCGGAGCGCCGACCTTCGGGCGCGCCGCCCCGACGCGCCGCCAGACGGCGGCGAGCACGGCGAGCGAGCAGACGGTGGTCGCCGCCATGACTGCGGTCATGGGCAGGACGGCGACCTCCCCGCCGATCCCCACGAGCGGGGTCAGCAGCGCGGCCAGACCGAGGCGCACGGTGCCGAAGCCGGCGGCGGCCGCGCCGATCCTGTCGGGGTGCCGGCCGAGCGCCAGCGCGGTGAAGTCCGGGAGCGCGAGGCCGACACCGAACACGAGCAGGAACAGCGGCACGGCGAGGGCGACCACCCCGAGGCCGCCCACGAGCGTGACCGCGAGAGCGCCCACGCCGGCGACCACGCAGCCGGTGACGCCGGCGGTGAGCAGCGTGCGCGGCGTGAACCACGCCAGCAGGGTGTGGTTGAGGTAGGTCGCGGCGATCATCCCGGCGGCGTTGATGCTGAACAGCACGCCGAACTGCGCCGGCGTGAGGCCGAGCTCCTCCTGCAGCACGAGGGAGGCCGAGCTGAGGTAGGCGAAGAAGGCGCCGATCATCAGCGCCGCGGAGAGCGTGAGGCCGGTGAAGGCGGCGTCGCGCCACAGGCCGCCCACGCCGGCGAGGACGGCGCCGGCCCGCAGCGGCGCCCGCCGCTCGCGCGGCAGGCTCTCGCCGAGCCCGAACGCGACGGCCAGGAACAGGACGACGCCGAAGGCCGCCATGACCACGAACAGCCAGCGCCACGAGGCGACGCGCAGCAGCTGACCGCCCAGGAGCGGCGCCACCACCGGCGGCAGCAGGCTCACCATGACGAGGCGGGACAGCACGCGTGCCGCCTCGGTGCCCTCGAAGTGGTCCGCGACCATGGAGTTGGCGAGCGCGATGCCGGTGGCGGCCGCGATGCCCTGGAGGACGCGCGCGACGATGAGGAAGGCCACAGAGGGGGCGACCATGGCGAGGAACGACGCCAGCACGAACAGGGTGAGGCCGGCGAGGAGCGGGCCGCGCCGGCCGACGCTGTCGCTGAGCGGCCCGACGGCGAGCTGCCCGACGGC
>CAIXSE010000432.1 GCA_903921965.1 uncultured Thermoleophilia bacterium
CCCCCGCCGGAGTTCACGGAGAACGTGACCGTGAGGCCGGAGACGGGGTTGTTGTTGGCGTCGGTCACGAGCACGCTGGGGTCGGTCGCGACGACGGTGCCGACGGTGGCGGACTGGGCGTCGCCGCCGTTGAGGGCGATCCTCGCCGCGTTGCCGGCGACGGTGGTGATGGCGGGTGAGGTCCCGGTGCGGACGGACGGGCTCGTGCTGGAGGCAGTGACCGTGTAGGTGGTCCCGGCGGTCGTGCCGGTCGTGAAGCTCACGGTGGCGATGCCGCTGCCGCTGGTGGTGGAACTGGTGGCGCCCAGCGACCCGCCGCTCCCGGACTTGCTCCAGGTGACGGTGATGCCCGAAGTGCCGACGGCGTTGCCGTACTGGTCGGCGAGCTGCGCCGAGATGGTCGTCGAGGCACCGGCGACCGGGCTGGTGGTGCCGGCCGTCACCACGTACTTCGTGGCGGGGCCGGCGGTGCCGGTGGCGGTGAAGGTGACGGGGCTGCCGCTCAGGCCCGACGCGGTCGCGGTGAGCGTGTTGGTGCCGGCCGTCGTGCCCAGCGTCCAGCCGGCGGCGGCGATGCCCGACGCGTTCGTCGTGACCGACGCCGGCGTCACGCTGCCGCCGCCGCCGGTGACGGCGAACGTCACGGTGGTGCCGGAGACGGGGTTGTTGTTGGCGTCGGTCACGAGCACGGCCGGGCTGGTGGCGACGGCCGTGCCCACCGTGGCGGACTGGCCGGTGCCGGCACTGGCCGAGATCTTGCTCGGGGGTCCGGCGACGGTCGTGATGGTCGGCGAGGTGCCGCTGCGCGAGGGGCTCGAGCTCGACGCGGAGACAGTGGAGGTGACGCCGGCCGTGTTGCCGGTCGTCAGTGAGATCGACGCCGCGCCGGTGACGCTGGTGGTCGCCGGATTGGTGCCGCTCAGCGAGCCGCCGCCGGTCCTCGTGAACGTCACCGAGATGCCGCTCGTGGCGACCGCGTTGCCGTACTGGTCGGCGAGCTGCGCGGTCACCGTGACGGCGCTCCCCGCGACCGGAGACGCGGTGGCCGGGGTGACGACGTACTTGGTGGCGGCGCCGGCGATGCCGGTCGCGGTGAAGTTGACCGGGGAGCCGCTCAGGCCCGACGCGGTCGCGGTGAGCGCGTTTGCGCCGGCCGTGGTGCCCAGTGTCCAGCTCCCGGCTGCGGCCACGCCGGAGGCGTTCGTCGTCGCCGAGCCGCCGGTGACGGAACCGCCGCCGGCGGTGGCCGAGAAGGTCACGGCCACGCCGCTCGTGGGGTTGTTGAACTGGTCGGTGACGAGGACCGCCGGGCTGGTGGCGACGGCGGTGCCGACCGTCGCGGTCTGGGCGTTCCCCGCGGTGGCCGAGATCCTGGCGGCCGGGCCGGCGACCGTGGTGATGGTGGGCGACGTACCGGTGCAGGAGGGGTCCGGGCCGGTGGCCGCGACGGTCGCGGTCGCGCCCGCGATCGTCGACGTCATGAGCTCGATCGAGGCCGCGCCCGAGGAGTCGGTGAGTGCGGGATCGGCGCCGTTCAGCAGCCCGCTCCCGTTGAGGGTGAAGGTGGTGAGGATCCCGGCGACGGCGAGGGCGTTGCCGTACCTGTCGGCGTACCTGGCGGTGACGGTGACCACGCTCCCGGCCGCGGGCGTCGTGTGGTCGGCCGTGACGGCGCACGTGGCGGCGGGGCCCGCCACGCCGGTCGCGCTGAACGACACCAGGCCGCCGATGCCGGCGACCGTGGCGGTGAGGACGTTCTCGCCGGCTGTCGTGCCCAGCGTCCAGCTTCCCACTGCGGCGACGCCCGACGCGTCGGTCACGGCGCTCTCGCCGGTGACGGAGCCGCCTCCGGCGGCGACGGCGAAGACCACCGTGGCGCCGGAGATGGGGATCCCGCCGGCGTCGGTCACGAGCACGCTCGGGGGCGTCGCCACGGCGGTGCCGGCGATCGCCGTCTGAGCCTCTCCGCCGTTCGCGCGCATGGTGTTGTGCGCGCCGCCCGGCGTCGTCGCTTGCACGGCCGTGGTGCTGTCGGTCGTGAACGACGCCGTGGAGAACGCCGTGCTCACGGCGCCGGCGGCCGCGGTGGCGGCCATCAGGGCGAGTGCGGCGAAGAGGACGAGGCGGCGCATGGGGGTCAGTCCACGTCCGCCGGGACGCCGGCCGGTGCCGCGGCGGCGCTCGCCTGCTCGGCTTCCTGCCTGCGCACCTCTTCGCCGGCCGAACGCCACAGCGACCAGAGGATCG
>CAIXSE010000433.1 GCA_903921965.1 uncultured Thermoleophilia bacterium
CCCATGGTCGTCTGGATGAACTTCAGCGACTGCAGGTAGATGAGGCTGCGCGGGCGGCGCACGATGCGGCTCTCGGCGAGGGCCGCGACGAAGTCGCCCGGCCCGGTGAAGTCGTCGATGCCGCACATCGCCGTGCCGATGCCCGGCAGCACGTGGGAGTCGCTGCCGGCGGCCGCCGGGATGCGGTAGCGCTGCGCGAACTGCTCGGCGAGCTCGTTGAAGCCGGGGAAGGCGAGCCGTGAGTTGAAGACCTCGAGCACGTCGATGTCGGCCACGTTGTCGCGCAGCACGCCCGGCGGCGGGATCGTGTGCAGCCGGTCGAAGGGGTGCGGCACGTACACGATGCCGTTCTGCTCCCTGATCGCGGCCACCGTCTCGGCGAAGGTCATCCCGCCGGGGATGGTCCGCTCCAGGAACAGGCCGATCACCTCGCCCTCGCTGGACTTGACCTCCTCCCCGACGATCACGCGCACGCCGTAGCGGTCGGCGATCTCGCGCGCCTCGAGGCCGCCGGCGGCGCTGTCGTGGTCGGTGATGGCGACGACGTCGAGGCCGACCTCGCGGGCGCGCTCGAGGATGGCCGGCACCGGCATCACGCAGTCCTTGCTGTGGTGCGAGTGGACGTGGAAGTCGGCGAAGAGTTCGCGCTGCTGGCGGCGGCGGCGCGGCAGCGGCCGCCGCCGCCGCCCCGCGACCTCGTCGTACACGTCTTCGATCTCGGCGGTGACCCGGCCCCAGTCGTAGCGCCGCACGTCGAGCGACGCCTGCGCCGCGAGCCGCGCACGCAGCGCCGGGTCGTCGAGCAGCAGCCGGAGCGCGGCGGCGAGCTGGCGCGGGCGCCGCGGCGCCACCATGAGGCCGTTGGCGTCGTGGCGCACCACCTCGTCGTAGCCGGGCAGGCGCGAGGCGACGACCACGGCGCCCGCAGCCATGGCCTCCATGAGCGAGACCGAGGCGGTCTCGGGACCCAGCGACGGCGCGCAGAACACGTCGGCGCGCCGGTAGACGGCGGGCATCCCGTCTTCGGACACCCGCCCGAGGAAGGCGACCCGGCCCTCGAACGCCGGCGGCACGAGCCGCGCATAGCGGCGCTCCTGCCGGGCCCCGCCGCACACCTCGAGGGTGAACTCAGCGGCGCGGTCCTCGAGCAGCCGGAGGGCGCGCAGCAGCGTGCCGAGCCCCTTGCGGCGCGAATCCGAGGCGGAGAACAGCAGCCGCAGCGGCCGGCGCCCGGCCTCGCCGGCGCCGCCCGCCTCGTCGCGCCCCGCGAACCGTACGAGGTCCACACCCGGCGGGACGACCCTGTAGGCGCCGGGGAACGCCAGCGAGGCGGCGTCGCGAGTGGCCGCCGACGAGGCGATGACCGCGTCCAGCGAGTCGTACAGGCGGCGCAGCTTGGGCCGCGTGGCGAGGAAGGGCGCCGTACGCTCGGGGTTGGCGTGGAACGTGGCCACGAGCGGGCAGCTGGCGTACCGCAGCGCGGTCCAGCCGAGCCCCGGCACGAACGGCTCGTGCAGGTGCAGCAGGTCGAGGTCCTCGGCCTCGAGCAGCACGTCGATGTTGGCGATGAGGTCGGCGGGCGCGGCGATGAGCTTCAGCGACGAACGGTCTGCCTTCACGGCGTACGTCGCACCCGCGAAGAAGTACCGCGGGTACGGCTCGTCCGGCAGGAACACGGTGTCGCGCTCGCCGGTGAGGACGGCCTGCACGCGGCCGCGCGCCTCCCCGACCGCCCGCCGGTCGGCGCTGGGCGCGATGACGGTGACACGGTGGCCGGCCTCGGTGAGCCGGCCGGCCAGCGCGGCCACCTGACTGTTCACACCCGAAGGACTGGTCCACAGGAACGGGGTGAGGATGCCCAGCTTGAGCGCCATGTGCGCCACTCTACAGCAACGTTCCGGCGACGCGCCGCCGGCCGCGGCCGGGTGGGCCGGGTGAGCCGGCGGCGCACGCGACCCCCGGCGACTGGGAGCGGACCGCGGGACGGCACCGGCACGAAAAAGGGGGCCGGGGCCTCACGGCCCCGGCCCCACGACGACGGCTCAGCTCTTGCCGGAGGCCTTGGCGGCCTTCTTGGACGCGGGCATGCCCTCGCCGCGGCACGCGGCGGTGGCGCCGTAGCCCTCGCCGGCGATGAACTCCTCGGTCATGCGGCGGCACTCGTCGTCCGGGTGCTGCACCGGCGGCGACTTCATGAAGTAGCTGCTGGGGGCCTCGAGCGAACCGGCCAGGCCCCTGTCCATGGCGATCTTGGCACAGCGCACCGCGTCGATGACGATGCCGGCGCTGTTGGGCGAGTCGACGACCTCGAGCTTGAGCTCGATGTTGAGCGGCACGTCGCCGAAGGTGCGGCCCTCCATGCGGATGTAGGCCCACTTGCGGTCGTCGAGCCACTTCACGTAGTCGCTGGGGCCGATGTGCACGTTCCCGGCGCCCATGTCGTAGTCGAGCTGGCTGGTGACGGAGTTGGTCTTGCTGATCTTCTTGCTCTCGAGACGCTCGCGCTCGAGCATGTTGAGGAAGTCGGTGTTGCCCCCCACGTTGAGCTGGCTGGTGCGTTCGAGGCGCACGCCGCGCTCGCGCATGAGGCGCGTGAGCACGCGGTGCACGATGGTGGCGCCGACCTGGCTCTTGATGTCGTCGCCGATGATCGGCACGCCGGCCTCGACGAAGCGCTTCTGCCAGTAGGGCTCACGGGCGATGAACAC
>CAIXSE010000434.1 GCA_903921965.1 uncultured Thermoleophilia bacterium
GACGCCGAGATCGCCCGCGACTGGGTGGAGATCAGCAACCTGCACGGCCGCTACAACCACTACGTGCTCGGCCACTACTGGGACAAGATCGTCGACGAGCTCTTCGCCCAGCACACCGAGGGCGTCAAGATCGAGGTCGTCGAGAGCGGCGTGTTCTACGGCATCGAGGGCGTGCGCAAGCTGTTCGTCGACATGCTCGGCAAGCTGTACGACTACCCGGGTAACTGCGCGATCCACGAGATCACCACGCCGGTCATCCAGATCCAGCCCGACATGAAGACCGCCAGGGGCATGTGGTACCACGTGGGCTTCAACACCTTCGAGGACCCGGAGAAGGGCGTCGTCCCGATCTGGCAGGTCATCAAGTACAACCACGTGTTCGTGAAGGAAGACGGCCAGTGGAAGTGGCTGGAGTACGGCGCCCACCTGCTGATCCGCAGCTCCTACGAGAAGGCCTGGGTGGACGAGCCGGTCATCATGGCCAGCCAGATCCAGGGCGCGGAGCCGACCGACGCTCCGGTGCCCGACGCGCCGACGACGGTCCACGAGCCGTACGGCGGCCGCACCGGCGTGCACAGCGGCCTGCCGCTGCCGCCCGAGTACATCGACCTCGACATCCACAACTGAGCCGGCGACAGGCGGAAGGGAACACCGTGGCACTCAAGACACCCCAGGAGTTCATCGAGAGCCTGCGCGACGGCCGCGTCGTGTACTACGACGGGGAGCTGATCCCCGACGTCACCCGGCACCCCGTGCTGAAGATCACCAACGATTGGGTCGCGACCGACTACGTGCTCACCAACGACCCGCGCTACCAGGACCTGCTCACCGACCTTGACGAGGACGGCGAGCGCGTGAGCTTCGCGCTGCAGCCGCAGCGCACGCCCGAGGACCTCATGCGCCTGCGCGAGATCGTGAAGCTGTGGGCCCGTGTCTCCTTCGGCAAGCCCACGGGCGCCAAGTTCGTGGCCAAGGACGGCCTCAACGCGGTGACCACCATCGCGCCGCGCGTCGACCGCAAGTACGGCACCAACTACGCCTCCAACGTCGAGGCCTACCGCAGGCACCTGCAGAAGAACGACCTGGCGTTCGCCATGGGCCTCACCGACATCAAGGGCGACCGCAGCCTGCGCCCGTCGCAGCAGGTGCAGCACAAGGACTTCTACGTGCGCATCGTCGAGGAGCGCGAGGACGGCATCATCGTGAGCGGCGCCAAGACGCACATCAGCCAGGCGCCGGCCTGCAACGAGATCCTCATCGCGCCGTGCCGGGCGATGCAGGAGGACGATGCCGAGTACGCAGTGGCCTTCGGCATCGCCCTCAACACGCCCGGCATCACCATGATCTGCGCCCAGCCGGAGATCCACGAGGGCGTCAGCCTGTTCGACAACCCCGTGAGCGGCGCCGTGTACATCAACGACGCGACCATCATCTTCGACCACGTCTTCGTTCCCAAGGAGCGCATCTTCCTGAAGGGCGAGTGGGAGTTCGCCGGCCAGGTCGCGTACATGTTCGCCAACTTCCACCGCCTGAGCGCCGAGACGTACAAGGCGATGGAGCTCGAGCTCTTCACCGGCGCCGCGGCGCTCATGGCCGACTACAACGGCATCATCAAGAAGGCCCACGTGCGCGAGAAGCTCACCTGGCTCGTGATGTACACGGAGGCGGTCGAGACGCTCGGCAAGGCCGCGGTGGAGCACTGCCGCGCCGAGGAAGGCTCCGACCTCGTCTACCCGGACCCGATGACGGCCAACATCTGTAAGTTCTACTTCGCCGACAACTGGCACCAGGCGACCAAGTACATCCAGGACATCGGCGGCGGCATCATCGTCACGGCGCCGAGCAGCAAGGACTTCTACAACCCGGCGACGCACGACCTCATGGAGAAGTACTTCGCCGGGCGCGACGGGGTGCCGACCGAGCACCGTCTGCGCATGGCCAAGCTCATCCGCGACCTGACGTCGGCCTACGAAGACGTGCTCACGATCCACGCCGAGGGCTCGCTCGAGGCGCAGAAGATGTCCATCGGGCAGATGGCGGACTGGGGCCGGTACACGGCGGCGGCGAAGCGAGCCGCCGGCATCCCCGGCGCGGAGAAGAACGAGATCTTCGCCGAGCTGCCGCAGTACCCGCCGAAGCTCTGAGGGCGGGGGAGAGGGGACAGGTCGACATGGGCGGAAGCGGGACCGCGATGTCCGAGACGGGGACGGCCTGAGTGGCCGTCGACGAGACCAGGGCCCGGGAGGCCGGCCGCGAGCTGATCGACGCAGCGCTCGCGGCCGGCCGTACGGCCCTCAGCGAGTGGGAGTCCAAGCAGCTCCTCGCGGCCTACGGCGTGCCCGTGCCGGTCGGGGAGCTCGTGACGAGCGACGCCGAGGCCGCCGCCGCGGCGGAGCGCCTCGGCGGCAGGCTGGCCATGAAGGCCGTCGGGCCGGAGATCCTGCACAAGACGGAGGCCGGCCTGGTCGTGCTCGGCATCACCGGCGCAGACGAGGCTGCGGAGGCGTTCCGCGGCCTGGCTGAGCGCGCCGGCGACAAGCTCGAGGGCGTGCTGATCGAGCGCATGGCCGGCGGCGACCGCGAGTTCCTCGCCGGCCTCGAGCGCGACCCTTCGTACGGGCCGGTGCTCGCCTTCGGCCTCGGGGGCGTGCTCACCGAGGCCATCGGCGACGTCGCCTTCGGCCTGGCGCCGCTCGACGAGCGCGAGGCGCGCGCGCTGCCGGAGCAGCTCCGCGCGCGCCGCCTGCTCGGTGCCTTCCGCGGCGCGCCTCCGGTCGACCGCGCCGCGCTCGCACAGGTGCTCGCGTCGCTGTCGGCGATCGCCGCCGACCTGCCCGAGGTGGCCGAGATAGACGTGAACCCGATCCTCGTCGACGGCGGCGCTCCCGTCGCCGTCGACGCCCTCGTGGTTCTGACGGCCGACCCGCCGCCGCAGCCGCGGCAGCGCGCCGTCGTCCCTGACCTCGACGCCGTCTTCGCGCCGTCGTCGGTCGCCATCGTCGGCGCGTCCGACGACCTCGCCAAGTGGGGCGGCTCGGCCCTGCGCAACATCATGCGGGGCGGCTACGCCGGCCGTATCTACCCCGTGAACCCCAAGGCCTCGGAGCTCTTCGGCCTCGTGGCCTACGCGAGCGTGGACGACCTGCCGGAAGACCCGGACCTCGTTCTCGTCGTGGTCGGCGGTGCCCACGTCGTCGGCGTGCTCGAGGCCTGCGCGCGCCGGAACGCGCGCGCCGTGGTCGTCATCACCGCCGGGTTCGC
>CAIXSE010000435.1 GCA_903921965.1 uncultured Thermoleophilia bacterium
AGGCGCTCGATGTTCGCGCAGGTCGTCTCCATGCTGAACGTGACCATGCGCATGTCGTCCGTGGAGGCCACGGCCGAGGTCTTGTGCAGGCAGATCCCGGCCTCGATGTCGGCGCGGCCTTGCATGCCCTCTCCTCTCTCCCGTTCACTCGTGAGGCTGCGAACGCAGCGCCACGAAACATACCCATTGGGGTATATGTGGTCAAACACGCCGGTGAGCGCGGTCGCCTCGCCGCGCATCGCGACCGGCGTGACCTTCCGCCTCCCCGATGGGTAGACTCCCTCCAGCCCGTCGCACCCGTCAAGTGAGGTCAGTCCATGGCCCTGTTCGACAAGCCCGACCTGCAGAAGCTCAAAGAGCAGCGCCAGTACGCGCGCCTGATCGACTGGGCGAACTACACCAAGGACCCTGCCGTGAGTCGCGAGGCCAGGCAGCTCGTCGAGTCCGACCCGGCAGACCTCGCGGAGTACATCTACGAGACCGTCTACTGGACCCGGCGGAACTCCGGACACAGCGGCCGCCGTCTCCCCCGCCGCGGCATGAACCTCATCCGTCAGGCGAGCGACATGGCCGTGTCGATCGGCGAGCCGATCATGGTGCCGCTCGCCGACTCGGTGCGCGTGTACGACCAGTTCGGCGACCCCGACATCAAGACCAGGCTGCTGTACTACCACGTGGTCTTCGACATCCTGCTGCGGATGGGCGCCCCGGCGCGCGCCGCGCTCGAGTCGCTGACCCGCGAGAAGGACGCCGACGTCAGCAAGCTGGCAAAGGAAGCTCTCGAGAACCTGCCCGAGGACGAGCCCGAGTGGGACGAGTGGGACGACTGGGACGACGACGACCTCGAGGACGACGAGGACGAGGACGAAGACCTCGACGATGAGGGCGAGGACGACGGGGAGACGAAGGACCGGTAGGCGCACCCCCGGCACCGCCCCGGGGCGGCCGGGTCCGCACGCGACGAGGGCCGCGGCGGAGGCGCAGTGCCTCCGCCGCGGCCCTTTGTCGTGCGGGCTCCCCTGCGGTCAGACGACCAGGATGGGGATGACCCCGCCGGCTTCGTTCAGCAGCTTGCTGGTCACCGAGCCCACGTGGCTGCGCTGACCCTGGCGTCCGCCGGCGCCCTTGACGCCGACGATGATGAGATTGGCGCCGGCGTCCTTGGCCACCTTGAGCATGGCCTCGTCCGGCGCGTCCGCGGTGCAGACGGTCGCGGAACGCACGCCCGCCTTCTCGCAGATCGCGGCCGCTTCGGCCAGCTCGGCCTCGATGCGCTTCATCAGCTGCTCGTACATCTCCTCCACGCCGAAGTCCAGGCCCCGGAACCCGATACCCGGGCCGGGCCGCTCCTGCGCGCAGGTGATGATGATCTCGCTGTCAGGCGTCTTCTGCGCCCACTCGATGGCCGTGTTGAGCGCCTTCTGCGAGTGTTCGGATCCGTCGTACCCGACGACTACCTTCTCTGCCATGCCACTGCCTTCCGTGACTCAGTTTGGCGGATCAATACCGGCCGAACGTGAAGTACCCGGTGAACATCACGGCCAGACCGCAGACGACGGCGACGTACGGCCAGACGCCGGCCCGCTTCGGCCGCAGTTCTGTCTCGCCCTCGAGCACGAGGTCGCCCAGCATGTGGTCCGGGAACTTGCCCTTGTCGGTCACGTAGTGGCGGTACAGGTACACCGGGATGGAGATCAGAGCGGCGATCCAGCCCAGCAGGAGCGTGCTCTTGCCCCAGGAGTTGGCCCCGGCGCCCATGAGGAACACGTTCACGTACGCCATGGCCACGCCCGCCAGGAAGAGCGGCATGGGCGCCTTGTACGGACGCGGCACCCTGCCGTTGTCGACCCTGTGGATCCAGCCGGCGTTCAGGTTGAGGAAGTTGAAGATGAGGTAGTTCACGTTCGACACGGCGAGCACGAAGATGTACTGCGACATCAGCAGCAGGACCATGTTGAACGCGAGGTCGGTCCACATGGCGTATGTGGGCACGTGGTGGTCGTTGAGGTGGGCGAGGTACTTGGGCAGCCAGCCGTCCTGACCACCCTGGAAGATCGTGCGGGACGAGCCCGACATGGCGGTCATGATGACGAGGAGCAGGCAGAACACGAGGAGGACGACGAAGATG
>CAIXSE010000436.1 GCA_903921965.1 uncultured Thermoleophilia bacterium
CGGCCGCTTCGCCGGCGGCGCTGCCCGTCGCCGGCGCGGCCCCGCCGCCGCAGGCCGCGACGGACCGGTTCGCGCCGCCGCCTCCGCCCGCGGCCACCGACCCGGAGGCCGAGGCGTGATCGCCCTGGCCCGCTCCGAGTTCCTCAAGCTCCGCAGCACGCGCACGGCGCTGGTGCTGCTCATCGTCGTCCTGTTCCTCGTACTGGTGCCGCTGATCCTGCTCCTGGCGCTGGTCCCCAGGGACTGGCTCGAACAGGACGGCATCACGAACTTCCTCAACACCGCCAGCCAGCTCGTGCCCCTGGCGCTGCTGGTGTTCGGCATCCTCGGC
Organism: uncultured Thermoleophilia bacterium; assembly: GCA_903921965.1. Next base: position 332 of record CAIXSE010000436.1, read on the forward strand.
ATGACCGGCGAGTACCGGCACGGCACGATCACGTCGTCGTACCTCGTCACCCCCCGGCGGTGGCAGGTGATGGTCATGAAGCTGGCTGTGTACGCCGCGGTCGGCATGGTCATGATGCTGCTCGCCGTCGGGCTCGTGTACGCGGCCATCAGCATCGGCGGCGCCGTGCGCGGCGTGTCGATCGACGCCACCGGCGGGGCCACGGCCGGAGACTACGCCCGCCAGATCGTCGTCGCCGGCCTCATCACCGCCTTCGGCGTGGCCCTCGGCGCCCTCGTGCGCCTGCAGGCCGTGACGGTCGCCGCGACGCTGATCTGGGCGCTCATCGCCGAGCCGCTCGTCGCGGCGCTCAAGCCGGCGGTCGGCAACTGGCTGCCGTTCCAGATGTTCAACCAGGTGACCGCCGGCACGATCACCCAGACGAGCGCCGACTCGCTGGCCACGACCTCCGGCCTCGACCGCCCGCAGGCGTTCCTCGTCAGCGTGGGGTACATCGCCGTGCTGGCCGTCGCGGCGGTCTTCATCTCGCTGCGCCGCGACGTGACGTGACGGGGGCGGCCGGCCCGCCGGGAGCGGCTCCCGGGCCCGATGCGCACGCCGCCTGGCCGGTCGAGGGCCCGCTGCTCGGGCAGGGCGCGGCGGCGGAGACGATCCTCCGCGCGCTCCCCGGCTGGTTCGGCATCGAGAGCGCCCTGCTGGACTACGCGGCGGCGGCCGGCGAGCTGCCGACGTTCGTCGTGCGTGCGTCCGGCTCCGGCCCCGCCGGCGCGCCGGCCGGCTTCGTGACGCTGCGCCCGACCAGCACGCACGCCCTGGAGCTGCACGTCATGGGCGTGCTGCCCGAGTACCACCGGCGCGGGATCGGCCGCGCGCTCGTGGAGCGCGCGGCGGCGTACGCCCGCGCCGAGGGCTTCGCCCTGCTGCACGTGAAGACGCTGGCGCCGAGCGACCCGGACCCGGGCTACGCGGCGACGCGGGCCTTCTACGAGGCCCTCGGCTTCGTGCCGCTCGAGGAGCTGCCGCAGGTCTGGGGCCCGGAGAACCCCTGCCTGCTGCTCGTCCGCGTGCTCTGACGGCACGCCGCGTCCGGCGGGCGGCCAATCCTGCGTGTCAGGCGCCGGCCGCCGCCAGGGGGGCCGGCTCGTTGTACACGCGCAGCGCCAGTTCCTTGTCGAGCTGGTACAGCCCCGCGGGGTGCTCGCCGGCCATCTTGAACTTCTGCACCATGTCCATGGCGCTCTCTTCTTCCTCCACCTGCTCGGCGATGAACCACTGGAGGAAGTTGTACGTGGCGTGGTCCTTGAGCTCCAGAGCCAGCGAGGCGAGCTCGTGGATGCGGCGCGTGACCCCCTCCTCGTGAGCGAGCACGTCCTGGAAGATGGTGAGGCCGTCGGGCCACTCCGTGCGCGGCTGGTCGATCTGCGCCAGCCACACCCTCCCGCCCCGCGTGAGGACGTAGTTGAACATGATCCTCGCGTGCGCGATCTCCTCCTGGTACTGCACCGTCA
>CAIXSE010000437.1 GCA_903921965.1 uncultured Thermoleophilia bacterium
CGACCACCCGCAGACGACGCGCCGCCGCATCACCGGCGTCGTCAATCTGGAGGGCTGCCAGCTCGTGCTGCTCGACCTCCCGGGTTTCCAGAAGCCGTTCGACACGCTCACGCGGCGCATGCAGACGGCGGTGGACGACGCACTCTCCGAGGTCGACGCGGCCCTGGTGCTGCTGAACGCCGGCGAGACCTTCGGCCCCGGCGATCGCTACGTGGTCCGCGCCGTCGCCGGGGCGCAGCTGCCCGCGTTCGTCGCCCTGAACAAGATCGACCTCGTGGACGGCCCCCGGCTGGCGGCGCGCCTCGCGGAGGCGCGCGTGCTGGCCGGCGACCGCGAGGTCCTGCCGGTGTCGGCGCTGCGCGGCGACGGGCTCGCCAAGCTCGTGGCCGAGCTCGCCGCGGCCATGCCGCCGGGACCCGTCTACTTCCCGGAGGGGCAGCACAGCGACCAGCCGCTGGAGCTGCTCGTGGCTGAACTGATCCGCGAGCAGGCCCTGCGGCGCACCCGCGACGAGGTGCCGCACGCCGTGGCCGTCGAGGTCGCGGGGCTGGTGGAGCGCACCGACCGGCCGCTACTCGAGGTCGAGGCCTACCTGATCGTCGAGACCGAGTCGCAGAAGGCGATCGTCGTGGGCAAGGGCGGCCGCGTCGTGAAGGCCGTGGGCACGGCCGCCCGGCACGAGATCGAATCGGTGCTCGGCGTGCAGGTGTTCCTCGACCTGCGCGTCAAGGTGCGCAAGCGCTGGCGCCGCGACGACCGCTTCATCGAGCGCCTGCTCTGAGCTTGGTATACTCGCGACGGGCTGTGGGAGCCCGTTCCACCGTTCTCCCCGGGGGAGGGATACGCGGCGTGCACGCCGAGGAGCTTGCCAAGACCATCGACCACACGCTGCTGAAGGCCGACACCACCACCCCAGACGTCGAGCGCCTGTGCCGCGAGGCCACCAGGTACCACTTCGCGGCCGTCTGCATCTTCCCGCACTTCGTCCCGCTGGCCGCCGAGCTGCTGCGTCCCGCCGACGTCAAGGTGTGCTCCGTCATCTCGTTCCCGTTCGGGGCCGACACGCTCAAGGCCAAGGTGGTCGCGGCCGAGGACGCGGTGGCCCGCGGCGCCGACGAGATCGATGTGGTCATCAACATCCCCGCGTTCCTCTCGGGCGATTTCGGTTACGTGCGCAACGAGCTCGCCAGCGTGGTCCGCGCCGTCCGCATGAAGGCGATGAACTCCGGTCGCGGCCAGGTCGTGATCAAGGCCATCATCGAGACCTGCTACCTCACCATCAAGATGAAGCGCATGGCCTGCAAGATCTGCGAGGCCGCGGGCGTCGACTTCGTCAAGACGTCCACCGGCCTGGGGCCGTCGGGGGCCACGGTGCGCGACGTCGAGATCCTCCGCGACTCGCTCGACGAGCACATCGGTGTCAAGGCCTCGGGCGGCATCCGCACGCTGAGGGACGTCGAGCTCATGGTGAACGCCGGGGCGGTGCGCATCGGCACCAGCGCCGGCGTGGCGATCATGAAGGACTTCCTGGGCTGACACGGCCGCCGGCCTGCGTCACACTCCACCTATGGACGTCCAGACTCTCCTCTCCCTCGTGCACTACGACGACAATGGCCTCGTGCCGTGCATCGCGCAGGACGCCGAGACCGGCGAGGTGCTCATGCTCGCCTACGCCGACCGTGAGGCGATGGCGAAGACCTTCGAGGTGGGCGAGGCGCACTTCTGGAGCCGCAGCCGCCGGGAGCTCTGGCACAAGGGCGGCACCAGCGGCAACGTCCTGCGCGTCGTGAGCGTGCGCCTCGACTGCGACCACGACGCGGTGCTGCTCTCGGTGCGGCCGGCGGGCCCCGCCTGCCACACCGGCGCCGTGAGCTGCTTCCGTGACGAGGCCGGCGACGGCGCCTCCATCGAGGTACGGCCGGAGAGCCGGTGAGCGCCGCGCCGGGAGGCGCGGCGGCTGAGGCGCCGGCGGGCGCGGCGTCCCGGCGCTCCCGCGCCCTCGTGCTCGTCCTGCTGGCCGCGGTGCTCGTGCTCGCCGCCGCCCTGCGCCTCAAGGGCATCGCCTGGGGGCTCCCGTACAGCCTCGTCAACGTCGACGAGAGCACCGTGCTCCCCAAGGCGTTCGGGGCGGCGCGCGGCGGTCTGAACCCGCAGTTCTTCTACTACCCGTCGTTCTTCTTCTACGTCGTCGGGGCGGTGTACCTGCTGGCGACGCCGGCCCTGTGGCTGCTGACCGGCGCGAACCCCCTGGCCGTGGCCTCGTTCGTGACCGACCCGGCCCCGTACTTCGTCCTGGGCCGCCTCGTGTCGGCGGCCGCGGGCACGGCCACCGTGTACCTGGTCTACCGGCTCGGCCGGGAGGCCTTCGGCCGCCCGGCCGGTCTGGTCGCGGCGCTGCTGCTCGCGGTCGCGCCGCTCCACGTCGCCTACTCGCACATGGCCGTGACCGACGTCACGGCCACCATGCTGTCCGTGCTCGCCCTGCTGCTGCTGTATCAGGCGGCGAAGGGCGCCGGCGGCCGCAGGCTCGTCGCCGGCGCCGTGCTCGCCGGGCTGGCCACGTCGACGAAGTACAACCTGGGGCTGCTGGTGCTGCCGGCGACGGTGGCGGCGGTGTACGCCTGCCGCGCCGGGGTGGCCGCGCGCCTCGCGGGGCGCGGCCTCTCGCCGTCCGGCCGCCCCGTCGCGCGCGTCGGCGAGACGGGTGCGGGTCCCGGCCGGCTCGCCGGTCTCGCGCGCGCGGCCCTCGCGTGGGCGCGGCCGCTCGTGCTGCGCGTCTGCGTCCCGATGCTGGCGGCGTTCGTGCTGGGGTCGCCGTTCATCGTGCTCGACCCCGGCCACTTCCTGCACGACTTCCTGCGCCAGAACCGCATCATGGCGCGCGGCTGGCTGGGCTGGGAGAACGCCGGCAACGGGCTCTGGTACAACCTGCACCACAACTTCACCGGCGCGCTCGGCGTCGTGCTGCTGGTGCTCTGTCTGGCCGGGCTCGCCTGGTCGCTCTGGCGGCACACGGCGCTCGACCTGCTCCTCGCCCCGTACGCGGTGGTCTACGTGCTGTACGTCAGCACGTGGAAGGAGCTCGCCGACAGGTACCTGCTGCCGGTGCTCCCCCTGCTCGTGCTGCTGGGCGCGCGCCTCTGTGTGGACGCGGCGCTGGCGTGGCCCGCCCGGCGGCGCGTGACGGTCCCGGCGGCGGTCGTGCTGGTGGCCGTGGCCGCGGTGGGACCGCTCGGCGCTTCGCTCGCCTTCGACGCCGGCCTCGCGGGGCAGGATACCCGCGTCCTCGCCACCGCGTGGATCGAGCGGAACCTGCCGGCGGGCAGCACCATCGCCACCGAGACCAGCGGGCCGCAGCTTCACCGCCTGCGCGACGGCAGGTACTTCCGGGACGCGGGGGAGCCGGCGCCGCCCGCGTTCCGCGTCATCCGCCTGCGCCTGCCGGCGCCGGGCCTCGCCAACCGCACGCACGACCTCGGCTGGGTCAGGGAGCACGGCGCGGACTACGTCGTCGTGAGCTCGCTCGTCTCCGACCGCGTGCGCGCCGCCGCACGGTACTACCCCTCGGTCACCCGGTTCTACGACGACCTTGACGCGCAGGCGACACCGGTCAAGACGTTCGCGCCGGGGCAGGGGGTCCGCGGGCCGACGATCACGGTCTACAGGCTCTGACGACGCCGGTGTGGCACCGGCCGCACCGCGCCGTCCCCCTCAGGGCCCGACATGCACCCGCGTGCGTTCCATCTCGCAGGCCTCCTCGGCCGCCTCCTCGATCTCGCCTTCGTGGATCGGCGTGCGTCCCGGACGCACGAGGAAGTAGGCGACGAAGCCGGGCGGGATCGGCAGCCAGAAGTTGATGAGGCGGTACACGAGCACCACCGCGACCGCGGTCGCCGACGGCACGCCGAAGCTCACGAACAGCGCGATCATGATGCCTTCGATCGCCCCGAGGCCGCCCGGGGTCGGGGCGAGCGTGCCGATCGCGTACGCGACCACGTACGCGACCGCCAGGTAGCCGAAGCCGATCCTGTACCCGAAGGCGAAGAAGGTCGCCCACAGGCAGAGCAGGTCGAGCGCCCAGAAGACGCAAGCGAGCCCCGTCGTGGTGCGCAGGGCGCCGC
>CAIXSE010000438.1 GCA_903921965.1 uncultured Thermoleophilia bacterium
ACGACCTGCGCGAACGGGTCGTCGACGAACACGACGCCCTGGGCACGGGCCCGGTCCTTGTAGGCGAAGGCGATCTCGCGCATCTGCGCAGGCGAGAAGTCGAGCTTCTGCCCCACCCCGTAGACGCGCTTGAACTCGGTCATGATCTCGTCGAAGACGTCGCGGTCGATGCCGTCGGCCATGGCCCACGACTGCAGGAAGCGGCGGTAGCTGTCCCACGTGACCCAGGCGCGGCCGGGCTGCTCCGCGAGGCGCTCGGCGAGCTCGTCGTTGAGGCCGACGTTGACGAACGTGGTCATGAGCCCCGGCATGGAGATGGCGGCGCCGGAGCGGATGGAGAGCAGGAGCATGCGCGCGGGATCGCCGAGACGGAGGCCGGTCTGGCGCTCCAGGCTGGCGATGGCCTTCTGCACGCGCTGGATGGTGTCGTCGTAGAGCGGCTGGTACGACATCGCCGGCATGGCGCCGAAGAGCTCGATGGTGAGCACGAAGCCCTCGGGCACGCGGTGGCCGTAGGCGGCCATCTGCTTGAGGCCGAACCCCTTGAAGCCCAGCGTCATCTGGTCGTCGGTGGACGGCCGCGGCTTGTGGAGCGGCGAGACGAGGCGCTCGGGGTCGTAGTTCATCATGCGCGTGAGCGCCTGGCTGCCGAGCCTGCCGTTGAGCATCGAGATGCGGCGCAGGGCCGCAGCCACGTAGCGGTCGAGGTCCTGCATGCCGAGGGCCGAGACGAGGACCTCCCTCAGCACCATCTCGGCGGCGGCGTCGACCGAGAGCCCGCGCGCCTGGCACTGCCGCGGGTCGTGCGTGAGCGTGGTGTGGAGCACCTGCTCGTGGCTGAGCACCGACGTGGTGGAGAGCTCGGTGACGCTGTTGGCGAGGAACTGGAACACGTTCTGGTACTGGCGGAACGTGAAGTTGTGGCTGCTGAAGCTGGTCTCGAGCATGGTGAGGTTGGCGCTGAGGGCGCGCGAGTCGGCGCCGTCGGCGGCGAGCGCGCGCTCCATGCGCCGGATGGCCGCTGCCATGCGCCGCAGCGACTCCCTCGTGACGTAGGGCTCGATGCCCTCGTCCACGAGGTCGTCGAGCAGGCGGCCGACGAGGTTCTCCACCCGGAAGGAGAGCCCCAGGGCGTCGAACTTGGGCTCGGTGTAGGTGCCGTAGATGGAGGGGATGCCGGCGGCGATGTGACGCTTCTGGTAGATGTTCTCCTGCGCCACGCCCGCCGCCGGCGCCAGGATGATGTCCTTGAGGCGCTCGAGCACGGCCAGGGCGGCGTCGAGCAGGCGGTCGCGGGTGCGCGGCGAGGGCCGCCCCTGCCACGCCGCGAGGGCGCGGTCGAAGGTCTGGCGCACGGCGGGCGCGAGCTGCAGGTGGTGGCTCACCGCCGTGCCGATGTCGTCGGCGACGAGCGAGTACTTGTGGGCGAGCAGCTGGTGCGTGCGCACCAGCAGGGCGACGCGCCGCCAGGAGATGTCGCACGAGGCGCCGGGCGCGGCCGTCTCGTCGCCCTCGGGCTCGGCCCACTCCCGCGCCGCGAAGTGCGCCTCGAGCGCCGGCGGCGACAGCGAGAACAGCTCGTCGAGGAACTCCTCGTCGGCGGCGCGGTCGTCGTGCGCGCCGCCGCCGCGCAGGGCCGCGAGCGCCCGGTGCGGTCCCTCGGCCCACCCCGCCTCCTCGCGCACGGCGGCCCTGGTGTTCTCCGAGAGGTACGGGGCGAGCACGGCGGGGTCGAGCGTCAGCCAGTACCGCATCACCTCGCGGCTGAACGCGACCAGACGGTTCGACGACTCGGCGTGCACCTGCTTGCGCAGGAAGTGCATGAGCGTGTCGTGGCGGCCGCAGAGCTCGTCGATCTGCGTGGACACCGAGCGCAGCTCGCCCTCGGCGCCGACCTCGGCGAAGTACACGGGGAAGATGCGCAGCAGCTGCTTGGCGACGAAGTAGATGGGGCGGATGTCGGCGTTGAGGAAGCGCGTGACGTCGCGCTGGAAGAGGTCGGTGTCGGCGATGTA
>CAIXSE010000439.1 GCA_903921965.1 uncultured Thermoleophilia bacterium
GCCCCACGCGCACAGGTCCTCGTAGCGCGCGAACGACGCGCGCAGGCACAGCTCGGTCCAGTCGCGCGGGTTGAGGTGGTCGCCGTACACGTCGTTCGGCCGCAGCCAGGCTTCGAGGTCGTCCCCCCACGCCTCGTTGAAGACGAGCATGCCGCCGGCGAACGGCGTCTGCCCGGCCTTGCCGCAGGTGCCCTTGTCCACGAGGGTCACGGCCGCGCCGGCCTCGCGCGCCTTGACGGCCGCGAAGCACCCGGCCATGCCCCCGCCGACGACGAGGACGTCGGTCTCGAGGGTCGTGATCGGGTGCGCTGGCTGCATCGTCTCTCTTCGTCGCTGCCGGACCGGGGAAGGCGCCGCGCCGGACACTTCGTCCGGCGCGGCGCCGCGACTGCGAGGGGCGCCCGACTCTCGTGGGTCGGGCAAGGGGGAGCCCTGGAAGCGGCGGCCGGGCGCCCCTCGCGCGGTCAGGCCTGTGTCACTGGCTCAGCCAGGCCTTGTCGAAGCGGGCCTGCGGCAGGCCGCCCTGGAACCACACCATGTCGTGCACGACCTCGGGGTCGTCGGCGGAGACGAACTGCTGCGTCCACAGCGGCACGATCATGGCGTCGCCGTAGCCGAGCTGTTCCATCTGCACGAGTGTGTCGGTGGCGTCGGCCATCGTCGGCTTGGCGAGCGCCTCGCCGAGGAGCTTGTCCCAGCCGTCGGGGCGCTTGATGCCGGGGAAGAAGATGGAGGTCGGAGCGAACGACTCGTTCACGCCGACCAGCACGTTCGGGGCGCCGCCGCGCATACCGACCATCATGAGGTCGTTGCCCGGCGCGGGCTTGAACATCAGCGCGTTGAAAGCGGCGCCGTCGAGGCCGTTGAGCTTCACGCGGAAGCCGACGGCGGTGAGGTTCTCGACGAGCGCGGCCATCGTGTCCTTGGGCTGCCGCTGGACCTCGTAGGTGATGGTGACGTCGAGCCCGTCGGCGTAGCCGGCGTCGGCCATGAGCTGCTTGGCCTTCTCCGGGTCGTACGTGCGCGGCGTCGTGCCGGGATCGGCGATCTCGCTGATGCCCTTGCAGACCTCGTAGGACGGCGGCGTGAAGCCGAGGCCGGTCGCCTGGGCGATGCCCTCCTTGTCGATGGCGTACTCGAGCGCCTCACGCATCTCCTTCTTGCTCCACACCGACTTCGGGTCCATGGAGTTGAACGAGAAGACCACGGTCGGGCCGTTCATCTTCTGCAGGTCGTAGCCGCCCTGCTGCGTGAGCTGGTCGGCGCTGACCGGATCGAGGTTGTTGATGCCCTGCAGCTCGCCGGCCTGCAGCGACGAGAGCGCCGTCATCGGGTCGACGATCTGATTGACGACGATCTGGTCGATGAGCGGGCGGTTGGGGGCGTCCCAGTAGGTGGTGTTCTTCTTGACCTTGAAGACCTGGTTCTGCTGGAACTCCTCGAGCACCCACGGGCCCGTGCCGACCGGACTGGTCATCATCGCGTCCGGACCCATCTCCTTGAAGGCGGTCGGCGAGTAGATGGCGGCGTCGCCGCGGGCCACGTTGGCGAGGAAGGTGTTGTCCCACTGCACCAGAGTCGCCTTCACCGTCAGCGGGTCCACGACATCCACCGACTTGACGAGCGCGAACGACGGGAGCTTTGCCTGGAGCATCGCGTCCCAGCAGAACTTCACGGCGTCGGCGTTGAAGTCGGTGCCGTCAGAGAACTTGACGCCTTCGCGCAGGTGGAAGGTGACCGAGGGCTCCTGCTGGTCGACGTCCCAGCTGGTGGCCAGCGCGGGCTCGAACTCGCCCACGCCGTCGGTGTTGCGGAACATGCTCTCCAGGAAGAACTGCTCGTACCACTGGTCGGCCTGCATGACGGCGAGCGGGAAGCCGAACTTGGCCGCGGGCTCTCCGTAGTTGATGGTGAAGGTGCCGCCGGCCTGGGCGCCGCCGGCCTCGGTGGCCGCCGGCGACGCCGTCTCGGTACCGCCGGAGCTGCTGCCGCAGCCGGCGGCCGCCAGCGCCGCGACGAGGACCACCGCGAGGATGATCCAGAGAACTGACTTACGCATGGAACGCCTCCTTGTCCCCCTGGGACGAGACACGCAGTGCGAGGCCGCGGCACGGCCTCCCTTCAGGTTGCGGCGCCGCAGCGCCCCCACACGCCCGCGCGCCGTCAGACGCGCAGGCAGGACACCTCATGTCCTCCTCCTATGTCGCGAAGCTCAGGAACGTCGTTCGAGCAGGCCGGGACGGCCCGCGGACACCGCGGGTGGAAGGCGCAGCCGCTGGGCGGGGCGAGCGGACTGGGGATCTCGCCCTCGAGGATGGTCACGTCGCGCTCCATCTCCACGTACGGGTCGGGGATGGGCACGGCTGCCAGCAGCGCCTGGGTGTACGGGTGGCGCGGGTCGGCGTACAGCTCGGCCGAGCGCGTGATCTCGACGATGCGGCCGAGGTACATGACGGCGACCCGGTCGCTGACGTGGCGCACCACGCTGAGGTCGTGCGCCACGAAGATGTACGAGAGGTTGCCGATGCCCTCCTGGAGGTCCTTGAGCAGGTTCATGATCTGCGCCTGCATGGAGACGTCGAGGGCGCTGACCGGCTCGTCGCAGATGATCAGCGACGGGTCGGAGGCCAGCGCGCGGGCGATGCCGACGCGCTGGCGCTGGCCGCCGGAGAACTCGTGCGGCACGCGGTCCTGCATGCACGGGTCGAGGCCGACGATGGTGAACAGCTCCTCGAGCCGGGCGTCGTACTCGGCCTTGCTCTTCACCAGGCCGTGGATCTTGAGCGGCTCGCCGACGATGGAGCCGACGCTCTTGCGCGGGTCCAGCGAGCCGCTCGGGTCCTGGAAGATCATGGACATGCGCCGGCGGACGGGCTTGAGTCGGCGCTCGCTCAGGTGGGTGATGTTCACGCCCTCGAAGCAGACGCTGCCGGCCGTTGGCTGATAGAGGCGGATGGCGGTGCGGCCGAGCGTCGTCTTGCCGCACCCGCTCTCGCCGACCAGGCCGAGCGTCTCGCCGCGCTTCACCACGAGGTCCACACCGTCGACGGCCTTGACCACGCCGACCTTGCGGCGGGCGATGCCGCGCAGCACCGGGAACTCGACGCGCAGGCCGCTGATCGAGAGGACGTCGTCCACGGGCAGGGCGCAGCCGACGTCGTCGCAGGCCGGGCCGGCGCCGGGAGCGGCAGCGGCCGGGTCCTCGGGCGTCGTGCCGGCCGGGTCCACCGGCGGCGCGTTCACGACGCCCCTCCCGCGACCTGCGCGTAGCAGCGCACGCTGTGGCCCTCGCCGACGTCGGCGAGCTCGGGCCACGGCTCCTCGCGGCAGCGGTCGATCGCGTGGCTGCAGCGCGGCAGGAAGGCGCACGTGCCGGGCATGTCGATGAGGTTCGGCGGCAGGCCGTCGATGGGGATGAGCCGCGCCCCCTGGCGCTCGTCGAGGCGCGGCACCGACTGCAGCAGCCCGAGTGTGTACGGGTGGCGCGGGTGCGCGAAGAGGTCCTTGGTGGTGCCGCTCTCGACCACGCGCCCCGCGTACATCACCGAGATGCGGTGCACGTAGCGGGCGACGACGCCGAGGTTGTGGGTCACGACGACGAGGGAGGCCCCGGCGCGCTCGACGAGGTCGCGCATCAGGCGCAGCACCTGGGCCTGCGTGGTCACGTCGAGCGCCGTGGTCGGCTCGTCGGCGATGAGCACGCGCGGGTCGCAGCTCAGGCCCATGGCGATCATCACGCGCTGGCACATGCCGCCGCTGAACTGGTGCGGGTAGTCGTTCACGCGCGTCTCGGGGCTCGGGGTGCCGACCAGGCGCAGGAGCTCGACGGCCTTGTCCTGCGCCTCCCGCTTCGACAGGCCGAGGTGCGTGCGCGTCGCCTCGGCCAGCTGCTGGCCGACGGTGAGCACCGGGTTCAGCGAGGTCATCGGCTCCTGGAAGATCATCGCGATCCTGCCGCCGCGCACGGCGCGCATCTCGGGGCCGTTCTTCGCGTACTTGAGCAGGTCGCGGCCCTCGAACACGACCTCCCCGCCGGTGATGCGGCCGGGCGGGGTCTGGATGAGCTGCATCACGGCGAGCTGGCTCGCGGACTTGCCGCAGCCGCTCTCGCCGACCAGCCC
>CAIXSE010000440.1 GCA_903921965.1 uncultured Thermoleophilia bacterium
CGCCGTGCAGGCCACCGGAGACCTTGTAGCCGGCGCCGCCGAACTTGCCGCCGGCGTGCAGCATGGTGAGGACGATGGTGGCGGCCGGCTGGCCGTACTTCTCCCTGATGCCGACAGGGATGCCGCGGCCGTTGTCGGCCACGGTGACCGAATTGTCGGGGTTGATCGTGACTGTGATCGAGTTGCAGTACCCGGCGAGCGCCTCGTCTACCGAGTTGTCCACGACCTCGTAGACGAGGTGGTGGAGGCCGCGCGGGCCGGTGGAGCCGATGTACATGCCGGGCCGCTCACGGACCGGCTCGAGGCCCTCGAGGACCTGGATGTCCTGGGCGTCATAGTCCGACTTTTTCACTCAACCTCGCAATGCGCTGAGGGGGATACGCTGGGGGGCGCAGGCAGGCTTCCTCCTGCCTGAACGAGTATACCAGAGAGCAAGGCTCAGGGCGAGCCTGAGACGGCGCGAAAACCGCCGCAAATCGTGCGTTTTCGTCAACCGCCGGGGGTGCATTCGCGGGGGGTCTGGACCGACCCCTCGCCGGACGTCCCGAGGGCGGCCTCGATAGCGGCCCTGAGCCGCTCGTCGCCGACCGCCGCCGCCTGCGCCCGCGCCGCGTCGCAGTCCTCGGGCGCGAGCCTCGCGGGACCCCGTCCACGCTTCGGCGCGGGGACCTCGGACTCCTGCGCCGGAACCGTCGTCGGCGCCGCCACCATGAAGCGCAGCTTCTTCACGGGGTGACCCGGGACAAGGGCGTCCATCTTCCTGAGGATGTCGGCGCTGAGGTACGTGAGCTCGTTGGCCCACACCGACGACGTGCACTCGACGGTGAGGGTGCCGCGCGAGAAGTTGCGCGGGCGCGCGCCGCCGGCCACCGGCGCACCCGCGGCGCGCGTCCAGGCGCCGTACGCGCGCGCCTGCTCGCTCCCCGCGAGCTGGTCGAGTGCCGGCGCGAGGATGTCGCCGATACGCCGCGGCTCGCCGGAGCGGCCCGCGCCGCCTGCAGGCGACGATCCCATGACATCCTCCCTCACTCCGCTGGCGGCAGCCCGGCGGCAGCCGCGCTGGTCGTGCGGCGGCCCGCCCGGCCATCCGCGCCCGCCGGCCATCCGCGACCCCGATTCTAGCCGACACGGGGACGGAACCGGCCCGGCCTGCACGGACTCGGGGGGAGACGTCGAGGCGCGCGGCCAGGCGCACCTCCAGAAGGCTACAGCGCGGTCTCCGCCGGGGGCGCCGGGCCGGGCTCGTCCGGGGGCGGCCCGGGGGCGTCCGGACCGACGGAGCCGTCCAGCGGCAGCTCGATCACCGCGGCCTGCGCCAGCTCCTCTGCGGTGAAGTACTGCCGGTTGGTGGTCGTGATGATGGCCTGGCCGGCGGCAGCCAGCATGGTCACCAGGAGCCGCCGCCGCTCGTCGTCGAGCTCGCTCATGACGTCGTCGAGGAAAAGCGTACCCTGCAGCCCGGTGCGCGCCGTGGCCAGGCGCTGCTCCGCGAGCAGCAGCGCCAGGACCGCGGCGCGCTGCTCGCCCTGCGATCCGAAGAGCCGCAGGTCGCGGCCCCCGCGCGGCAGCTCGATGGGGCCGCACGCCGGTCCCGTCACGAGGACGTCCTCCACGGACACGCCGCCGTCCGCAGGCGCGACGGCCCCGCGGTCCTCCGCAGGCGCAGCGGGCGCGGCGGCTCCACCGTCCTCCTCGGCCGCGCTCCGCTCGACGAAGCGCAGGTCGTCGCGGTGCGGCCCGAACAGCGACAGCCCGCGGCTCGTCTCGCCGGGCCGTCGCGACCTGAGCTCGGCGACCAGCGCCTCCTCGTCGTACCCGACGCCGGCGAGCTGGGCGGTGAGCTCCAGGCCGAAGACGCCACCCGCCGGCGCCAGTGCGGCCGCGACCTCGGAGAAGAGCCCGCCGAGCTCTTCTACCAGCGCCCGGCGGCGGCGGCCGAGTTCCACGGCGGCGCGCGCGAACTGCACGTCCCACGGGTCGAGAGCGGCGGGGCTCGCCCCGTGCTTCACCGCCGTCAGCTGCGCGTTCCGCTGCCGCAGCGCGTTCTGCAGCTCGCGGACGGCGGCGGCGTACTGCGGGTCGAGCGCGGCGGCGAAGGCGTCCAGGTGGGCGCGCCGCCGCGCCGGGCTCCCCTTCACCAGCAGCAGGCTCTCCGGCACGAAGATGAAGACCTGGCTGCGAGACCGCAGATCCTCCTGCGAGGGTACCTCCACGCCGTTCCAGCGCGCCCGCTTCCCGTGCCCGGCCGCGTAGGCGACGTCCACGCGCTGCACGCCGGCCGCCGACCCGTCCAACTCGAGCTCCACGCGGGTGTAGCGCTGCCCCCACGTGATCAGCTTCTCCTCGCGCCTCGTCCGCGGGGACGCGCCCCGCAGGGCGAACCACGCGCCCTCGAGCAGGTTGGTCTTGCCGGTGGCGTTCTGCCCGACGACGACGTTGAGCCCCTCGCCGAAGCGGACCGAGGCGTCGCAGTAGGAGCGGAAGTTGACGAGCCTCAGGTGGGAGACGAACACACGCGGTACTCCTCGCCGCCGACACCCACCACATCGCCCGGTTCCAGGGTGCGTCCGCGACGAGTCTCGACTTCACCGTTCACGGTGACGTCGCCCTCTTGCACGATGATCTTGGCGTGGCCTCCGGTGGAGGCCACGCCGGCGACCTTGAGGAACGCCCCCAGCGGCAGGGGGCCGCTGACGGCGACGTCGTTCAGCTACTCAGACGGATCGGCATGATCAGGTACGTGAACTTGTTCCTGCCGTCACCGTCGTGCCTGGTGTCGCTGATCAGCCCGGGCCGCAGCGGGTTGGTGAACTGCAGCGTGGCGTCGTCGCCGTCGAGCGCCTCGATGCCCTCGATGAGATAGGCCGGGTTGAAACCGATCTCGAACGACTCGCCCGTGAAGTCGATGGCGAGCGACTCCTCGGCCTGCCCGACGTCTTGCGTGAGAGCCCTCATCGTGAGGCTCCCTTCGCTGAAGGTGAGGCGGAGAGGCGCGTTCTTCTGCGCGAGCAGGCTGACGCGCCGGGCGGCCGCCACGAAGTCGTCCCTGGCCAGGACCACTTCGTGATCGAACGAGTCGGGGATCAGCTGACCGTAGTTCGGGAACTGCCCCTCGACGAGGCGCGAGGCGATGAAGACCTCGCTCGCTTCGTAGCTGACCCTGAACAGCGCCTGGTTCTCGCCGATGGCGATGTCCAGCTTGCCGCCGTCGCCCGTGGACCCCGCGAGCCGGGCGACCTCGCCGAGCGCCTTCACCGGCACGATCGCCTTCTTCTCGGGACCGAGGTCCACCTCGAGAGCGGTCTTCTTCACGGCGAGCCTGTAGCTGTCGGTGGCGACCATGCTGAGCTCGCTGCCGGCAATCGTCATGAGCACACCGGTGAGGATGGGCCGCGTCTCGTCGCGCGACGCCGCGCGGCCGACCTTGTTCAGCGTCTCGACGAAGGGCTTGCACTCGACGCTGAACATGCCCTCCATGTCGAACGTGGACGTCTGCGGGAAGTCGCTCGCCGACCAGGCGTTCAGCGTGAACCTGGCGTGGCCGCCGGAGATGGTCGCCGTCGTCTCGCTCGCCTCGACGGTGACGGTGTCGCCGGGGAGGTTGCGCACGATGTCGTTGAGGAGACGCGCCGGAACGACGATCTCGCCCTCCTGTTCGATCGCGCCGTCGAGCGAGGCCTTTATGGAGATCTCCATGTCGGTGGAGTAGAGCTCGATGCGACCCTCGGAGGCCTGGAGAAGGATGCCCGAGAGCACAGGCAGGACGAGCCGCGTGGACACCCCACGGGAGAGGATCGCGAGTTTGTCGACCAGTGCCGACCGGTCACACGAGAGCTTCATCCCGACTCCTTATGAAGATAAAGAGAGAACACTCTCCACTCGTCATCGTCACAGCACCTGTTGACGATGTGGAGATGTGCCGATTCTCCTGCTCGACGCGAACGCCGGTGGTCTGCACGGTGCTGTGGACGGGTTGTGCAGAACGCCGCACGCCTGCGACAGCGGCCCTCCTGTCGGGAGGAAGCATAGCCGATTTGCGGTCCCTTCGGGAGAACGTCAACTTGTTGTGAGGCGGTCGTCCACAGCCCTTGTGGACAGTCGCCGGGAGCCACGCGCCGCCCTCGCGGGACTGCCGTCCCGCCGCGGGTGCCCGGACCTTCAGCGGGCCGTCTTCAGGCGCGCCGAGATGAGCTCGATGAGGTCCTGGAGCTGGGGGTCGTGGCCGTCCTTGAGCTGGCGCTCGATCTTACGGACGGCGTGGATCACGGTGCTGTGGTCGCGGCCCCCGAAGCGCCGGCCGATCTCCGGCGTCGACGCTTCGGTGAGTTCACGAGAGAGGTACATGGCGATGTGGCGCGCGTGGACGACGTCCTGCGTGCGCCGGTTCCCGCGCAAGTCGTTCACGTGCAGGCCGACCTGGCGCGCGACCTCTCCCTGTACCATCTCGACGGTGACCTGGTGCTGGTACACCTTGGGGAGGATGTCCTTGAGCGCCTCGCGGGCGACCTCCCTGGTGACCTCCTGCCCGTGGATCGACGCGTAGCTCACCACGCGCGTGAGGGCGCCGTGGAGCTCGCGGATGTTCGTCGTGACCTTGGAGGCGATCCAGTCCAGCACCTCGGGTTCGGCGATCTGGAAGCCCTCCCACTTCACCTGCGTGCGCAGGATGGCGATGCGGGTCTCGAGGTCGGGGCGGCCGATGTCGACGACGACGCCCTGGCCGAAACGCGAGCGCAGGCGCTCTTCGAGCGCTTCCAGCTCGCGTGGCTGCCGGTCGCTCGTGATCACGATCTGCTTGCCGGCCTCGTACAGGGCGTTGAACGTGTGGAAGAACTCGACCTGCGTCTGCTGCTTCTCGGCGAGGAACTGCACGTCGTCGATGAGCAGCACGTCGTTCTCGCGGTACGTCTGTTTGAAGCCCTCGATGCGGGCCTTGTCGGTGACCGCGTTGATGAAGTCGTCGGTGAAGCGCTCGACGGTGACGTAGCGGATCGTGAGGTCCGGGTGCACCTCGATCGCGGCGTGACCGATGGCCTGGATGAGGTGCGTCTTGCCGAGGCCCGTGTCGGCGTAGATGAACACGGGGTTGTACGCCGAGGCCGGCGCCTCCGCGACGCTGCGCGCGACGGCGGCCGCGTACTGGTTGGCCGGCCCGGTCACGAAGCGGTCGAAGACGTAGCGGGGGTTGAGGTCGCCGAGCACGTGCGGGGCGCCAGCATTCGGAGGCCGCCGTTTGCCGGGCGGCCGCCGGGGCGGAGCCGGGGCGGCTTCCCCGACGGGGGGCGCGTCCTCGCGGGGCGGCTCGGGCTCGGGGGTCCTCGCCTGCTCCGCGCGGGCGTCGACCACCACGCGGAGGTCGACGGAGTCGCCGAGCACCGCCGCCAGCGACTCCGCGATCGGCGTGCGCAGGCGCTCCTCGACCCAGTCCCTGGTGAAGTCGTTCGGCACCGCGATGACGAACCCGCCGTCTTCCAGCCCCAGGGGCAGCATGCGCTCCACCCACATGCGGTACGCGGCCTCGGGCATGCGCGTGGAGAGGAGCTTCTTCGTCTCCTCCCAGATGAGTGTCAGCTGGTCGTCCGTCTGCGTCCCGTCCCTCGGTTCCGGGATGCGGCGGCGCGCCCCGGGGTGCGTGGAGTCGTCGGTCAGAGGATGCTCTCGAGGAAGGTGGC
>CAIXSE010000441.1 GCA_903921965.1 uncultured Thermoleophilia bacterium
CGAGAAGCAGACGTGGCTCTCGCACGCCCAGGGCAAGACGGGCCAGAGCTACATGCGCAACACCGGCGACGACGACTGGCGCGACCTCGCCCGGAGCGGCGACACGGCCGGCGTCAACGTCTGCCTCAAGGCTTACGCGAGCAAGTGACGGCCGACGGGCGCCGGGTGCACGCGACCGCCGTGCCGTGCTGAGCGCCGGCGCCCCGAGACCCTTCCGCCTGCAGGCGGTGCTGTTCGACTTCGACGGCACCCTCACGCGCCCCGGCGCGCTCGACTTCGCGGCGCTCAAGCGCGAGATCGGCTGCCCGCCCGCCAGCTTCGTGCTCGAGTGGATCGAGGCGCTGGACGAAGGACCACAGCGCCGTGACGCCCTCGCCGCGCTCGAGCGCTTCGAGCTGGCCGGCGCCGAAGGGTCGCAGCCGAACGCCGGCGCCGAGGCGCTCGTGTCGCGCCTGCGGGCCGCCGGCCTCAAGATCGGCGTGCTCACCCGCAACGGCCGGGCGGCTGTGGACGCGGCCCTGGCGCGGTTCCCTCACCTCGACGCCGGCGCCTTCGACGTCGTCGTGACGCGCGACGACGCGCCCGCCCCCAAACCGGCGCCGGACGGCGTGCTGCACGCGGCGGCGGCCATGCGCGTGCCGCCGCAGGAGCTGCTGGTCGTCGGCGACTACGTACTCGACGTGCTCGCCGGCAAGGCCGCCGGCTCCGTGACGGCGTACCTCACCAACGGCGGCGGCGACCCGGCAGGCGAGACGGCCGCGGCCGCCTCGGCGCACGCCGCGGCGGCCGGACGCGAAGACGCGGGCGGCGCCCACGACGGCGCTCCCGACTTCGTGGTGCACGGCCTCGCCGAACTCGACGAGGTGGTCCGGCTCGGCCTCCCCCTGGCCCCGGGCAAGCTGCCGAACGACCTGCTCGCGGCGCACCTGGAGCGCGCCACCGGACCAGCCGACCCCGCCGTCCTGGTGCCCGCCGGCGTGGGCGAGGACGTCGTCGTCCTCGACGTGGACGGCCAGACGACGCTGGTGGCGCACGGCGACCCCATCACGCTCACCGGCGAGCGCCTCGGCCACTTCGCCGCGCTCGTCAACGCCAACGACATCGCCACGGCGGGCGCCGACCCGCGCTGGCTCCTGACCACGGTGCTGCTGCCGCCGGGCACCACGCCGTCGGAGGCGCTGCACCTGCTGGACGACGTGGCCGGAGCGGCGGCGGCGGCCGGAGCGCCGGTCGTCGGCGGCCACACCGAGGTCACCGACGCCGTCACCCGGCCCGTGGTCTCGGTGACGGCCCTCGGCACCGTGCCGCGCGAGCAGCTCCGCGACAAGCGCGGCATCCGCACCGGCGACCGCCTCGTCCTGACGAAGGCGCTCGCCGTCGAGGGCACCGCGATCCTCGCCACCGAGGCGACGGCCAGGCTGCGGGAGCTGGGCATGGACGAGGGGGAGCTGGACCGCTGCCGCGCCCTGCTGCCGCTCATGAGCATCGTCCCCGAGGCGCGGCTGGCGGCGGGCTTCGCCGGCGTGCACGCCATGCACGACGTCACCGAGGGCGGCCTGGCCACGGCGGTGCGTGAGCTCGCCCACGCAGGCGGGCACGACATCCTCGTGGACGCGGACGCCGTCCCGGTGCTGTCCGAGACCGCGCGCGTGTGCGCCCTGCTGGGCGCCGACCCGCGCGGGCTCATCGCCTCCGGCAGCCTGCTGGTGTGCTGCGACCCCGGCGAGACCGGCGCGCTGACCGGCAGCCTCGAGCAGGCCGGCGTGCGCGCCACCGTCATCGGCGAGGTCGGCGCGCCGGGGTCGGCCGTCACGGCGGTGTCGGGCGGGGAGCAGGCCGAGTGGCCGGCCTTCGCCACCGACGAGGTCGCCAGGCTGCTGGCGGAGCACTGAGGCCGGCGGCCGAGGCGGCCGGGCTCAGGGAGAAGCGCGGCCGCGCAGGACGCCGCCGGCGGTGATCAGAGCGGTGCGACGCTCCAGTCGATGTTGAGCTCGTCGCACAGCGCGCCGAGCTCGTCGCGGACCCGCGAGACCGGCGTCGTGGCCGGCACCGAGACGACCAGCTGCATCGAGAACAGCGGGGTGCCGGTGTGGGGCGCCGAGCCCAG
>CAIXSE010000442.1 GCA_903921965.1 uncultured Thermoleophilia bacterium
CGACAGCCCGGTCGCCGCCATCATCCCGCGGCGCACGTGGTACCGCTCGGCGAGCAGCATCAGCGGGAAGACGCCGGCCATGCTCGCCGCCTGGAACGCCGCCGCGGCCCCGCCCGCCGCCGCCGTGCTCCAGCCCTGGTCGGTCAGGTAGGTCGGCAGGTACCCGGTGAAGCCCATGTAGTAGGCGCTGTAGCAGAAGCAGGCGGCGGTGAGCACCCAGAACGCCCTGATGGGCACGACCGACGCCACCGTGGCGCGGAAGTCCGCGAGGCTCGGGCGGCTGCGCGTCGTGCTCTCGCCCAGCGGCGGGGGCGGCACCGCGAGCCAGAGGGCGCCGCACACCGCCCCGATGACGCCGTAGAGCACCACGACCCCCCGCCAGCCACCGAGCAGAGGTGCGAGGTAGGCGGCGCTGACCAGCGAGCCCAGCATCGCACCGCTCGCGACGCCGATGGAGATCACGGCGTTGGCCTTGCCGTACGCGCGCGGGGAGAACCACTGGCCGGCGGTCTTGTGCAGGGTGTTGGGGACCGGGCTGCCGGCGACGCCCAACAACACGGTGAAGAAGGCGAGCGAGAGGAAGCCCCAGGAGAGGCCGCGGGCCGCCCCGGCCGCCGCGCAGACGAAGCACCCGGTGACGACGACGGCGCGGGCGCCGCGGACGTCGGCGGCCATGCCGCCGAGCAGACCGGCGACCGCCCCGGCGAGCGGCACGATGCCCCACAGCACGCCGATCTGGACCAGGCTGAGGTGCAGGTCGGCGGCGATCTGCGGGAACAGCACCGGCATGGCGGCCCCCGGCGCCGACAGCACGAGCATGATGGTGGTGGCGCACAGCGCCAGCACCCAGCCGCGCCGGCGGTCCGATGCGGCGGCCACGGCGGGTGCGCTCACGTGCCCGGCGGCGGCAGGCGGCGCTCTTCTGGCGGCGCCGCTCCCGGCCCGTCCTCGCCGGAGAGCGTTCCCGCCTCGTCCTCGCCCGGGAACGCGACGGGGTACTTCTCCCGGTAGGTCAGCCGCAGGTCGGGACGCCGTCCTTCCGGCACGGGGTGCCGCACGGCGGCCATCGCCCCGTCGCGCTGCGCGAGCTTGATCCAGCAGAGGAAGCGCTCGTCGTCCCGCCGTGGGAAGTCCTCGCGGTAGTGCGTCCCCCGGCTCTCCTCGCGGGCCAGGCCGGCGCGCAGCTTCATCTCGGCGTTGAGGAGCATGTTGCGCGTCTCGTGCGCGAGCCGCAGGGCGTGCGGGTCTGCCGCCTTCAGCTGGGGCGCGAACCGCTCCTGCAGGTAGGCGAGCTGCTCCAGCGCCAGCTCCATGCGGCGGCGTTCCTTCACGTACAGCACGTAGTACGGGAACATGAGCGCCTGCAGCTGGCGGGCGACCCACGCGGGCGCGTAGCCGCGAGCGCGTGTGAGGGGCTCAAGCGTGGCGAGCGCGTGCTCGCGGAGCACGGTCTGGGAGACGCCGGGCGCATCCGCGCCCAGCGCGTACAGCGCGGCCGCGCGGCCGGCGCGGTCGCCCTGGACCGCGGACCCCGCGCTGGAGCAGCCGAAGCCCGCGTAGCCGGCGCCGTTCTGCATGGAGCTGAGGGCGTCGCCGGCGGCCCAGAGCCCGGGCACGCTGGAAGCTCCGTCGAGGTCCTGCGGGAACACGCCCTCGGCCTTGTGGTTGGACATGCCTGGCGTCGAGTAGCCGGGTGCGGCGGCGAAGGGCCCTGCGGGCTCGCCGCCGCGCCCGCCCGCGGTGCTGCCGGGGGTGAAGATGAACCGCGGGTCGATGGGCAGCCCGCCCTCGTGCACGCCGACGGCGCTCATGGTGCGCATGCCGAGCCTCGCCGCGTCCAGCTCCGCGACCGGCCCGTCGGCGCTCGGCGGCCCGCCGCCCAGGACGAGCGGCGAC
>CAIXSE010000443.1 GCA_903921965.1 uncultured Thermoleophilia bacterium
CTGATCCGTGAATCGCCGGCGAGTCCTCCGGCGGCGCATCGTGGTGGGAGTCCTTCTGCTGCTGTGCATCGCCATGTTCACGCTGTACTTCCGCGAGTCGGACAGCGGTGTGGTGCACGGCGCCCAGGGTGTCGTGCTGCGCGTGGTGGCGCCGCTCCAGAACGGTACGGCGCGCGCGACGAAGCCGTTCCGCGACGCCTGGAACTGGACCGGCGACCTGTTCAGCGCCAGGTCTGAGAACGCGAGCCTTAAGAAGGAGCTGCAGGAACTGCGTGCGGGCGTCGCCAACGAGCTCGCCACCCAGGACGAGAACGCGCAGCTGCGCGCGCTGGTCGCGATGGGCGACGCCGACATCTTCCCGGCGACGGTGACCCTGGTCACGGCGCACGTCGTGGCACGGTCCACCACGGCGTGGTACTCGACGGTGACCATCGACGCCGGGTCGGGCGACGGCGTCGGCCTCTACGACGCCGTCGTGAACGGGGCCGGGCTCGTCGGCCGCGTCACCAAGGTCGAGCCGGACGCCTCACAGGTGACGCTCATCACCGACCAGCAGAGCTTCGTCGACTCCATGGTGGTGCCGGGTGGCGGACAGGGCATCGTGGCCGGCAGCGTGACCGGCGACGTCACCATGCAGTACGTCGACCGCAACGAGCGCGTCAAGGTCGGCCAGTACGTGGTGA
Source organism: uncultured Thermoleophilia bacterium (assembly GCA_903921965.1). The sequence goes on from CAIXSE010000443.1 coordinate 684, forward strand.
CGTCGGGCCGCGCGGGCTCCGTCTTCGTGCGCGGCATCCCCATCGGCCGGGTCGAGAGCGTCGGCCTGCAGGAGGTCGAGCTGTACCAGAGCATCTCGGTGCGCCCGTTCGTCGACTTCCGCAAGCTGGACATCGTGCAGGTGGTGGTCCCGTGATCGCCGGTCCCGCGCGCCCGACTCCGGAAGAGGAGCCGCACTGGTGGCCGTCGCCGGCCCTCGTCGCGCGGCTGGGCGTCATCCTGCTCGTCGCGGTGCTCCTGCAGACGGCGGTCGCGTCCAACTTCCGCATCCTCGGCGCCAACCCCGACTTCGCCCTCATCGTCGTCGTCTGCGTGGCCCTGCTCAAGGGCTCCGAGACCGGCGCCATCTTCGGCTTCCTCAGCGGCACGCTGGTGGCGGTCGCGCTCATGGAGCCCTTCGGCCTGAGCGCGTTCGTGTTCGTCGTCGTGGGTTTCCTCGCCGGCCGCTACGCCGAGACGGCCGACCTCTCGCACGGCTTCGCGCCGCTCGTGAGCGTCTTCGTCGCGACCCTGGTCGCCGGCGTGCTCCTGGCGCTCGCGCAGTTCCTGCTGGCGCGCCAGGTGCCGCTGGGCTTCTTCCTGGGGCGCGTCCTCGTGCCGTCCCTCATCCTCAACACGCTGCTCGCGGCGCCGCTGTACCTGGTGGTGCGCTGGTGGCTGCGCGGAGGAGGTGAGCTCCGTGCCGTTCGGGCTCGGTGACGGGAGCGGTCGCCGCGACCGGCCGATCCGCACCGGCCGCCGCGACAGGCCCATCATCCAGCTGCCGTCGGTGGCGTTGCGGGCCGCGCTCGTCTTTGGCCTCGTGCTGGTCCTGTTCGCCGTCATCCTCTTCCGCCTGTGGTTCCTGCAGATCCTGAGCGGCCAGCAGTTCGTTGCGCAGGCCAACGACAACCGCCTGCGGTCGGTGACGATCGCCGCGCCGCGCGGCACCATCACCGACCGCCACGGCGAGGTCATCGTCGCCAACCGGCCGGGCGTGGCCGTGGGCATCCGCCTCATGGACGTGCCCGCGGGGCAGCTCGACGCCGAGGTCGTCGCCCTGGCCGGCGTGCTGCACCGCAGCCCGCAGAAGATGCGCGAGGACATCGTCCGGCACCTGCAGCCCAGCTGGCCGACCGGCGTGCCGCGGAGCTGGAAGTCGGTCACCGAGGGCAAGGTCGTCTCCCTGGACCTCGTCGTGGTCAAGGAGGACGTCGACGCGAAGGTGTACTCGTACATCCTGGAGCACGCGCAGTCGTTCCCCGGTGTGGAGATCCAGAACGACTACCTGCGCGACTACCCGTACGGCGAGCTCGCCGCGCACCTGCTCGGCAACCTCGGCGAGGTCACGGCCGAAGAGCTCAAGATGGCGCGCTTCAAGGGCTACTCGCCCGGGGACATCGTGGGGCAGAGCGGCCTTGAGTGGACCTACGACAGCTGGCTGCGGGGCCGCGACGGCGTCGCCAAGGTCGAGGTCGACGCGATGGGACGGCCCAAGGGGCACGACCCCGTGCCCGGGGGCCGCCTGCCCGAGCCCGGCGACACCCTGGTGACCTCGCTCGACGTCAAGGTCCAGGAGGGCGCCGAGGAGGCGCTCCGCTACGGCATCCACCTCGCCCAGACCGGCGGCTCGCCGGCCGCCAACGGCGGCGCGGCCGTGGTGCTCGACGCCAGGAACGGCGAGGTCGTGGCCATGGCCAGCTACCCGTCGTTCGACCCGGCCGAGTGGGTCGGCGGCATCAGCACCAAGGACTACAAGAAGTACACGAAGAAGAGCGCCAACGTCCCGCTGCTGAACCGCGCCATCCAGGAGTCGAAGGCCGTCGGCTCCACGTTCAAGCCCATCGACGCCATCGCCGCCCTCGAAGAAGGCGTCATCACTCCCGGGTTCTCGGCCTTCTGCCCGGGCTCGTACGTGGCGCCCAACACCTCGGACAACCTCAAGTTCTACTGCTGGGCGCGTGACGGGCACGGGACGCTCGATCTGGTGGGCGCCATCACGCAGTCGTGCGACGTGTACTTCTACAACGTCGGCTACCTCTTCTACCAGCGCAAGGGCACCGAGCTGGAGGACTGGGCCGTGCGCATGGGGATGGGCAAGCCCACCGGCATCGACATCCCCGGCGAGGTCGCGGGGCGCATCCCGACGCCGGCCTGGAAGAAGGCGTACTACAAGACGGCCATCGACAAGATCTGGAAGCCCGGCGACTCCATCAACCTCTCGGTGGGCCAGGGGAACATGGAGGCGACGCCGTTGCAGCTGGCCGTGAGCTACGCCGCCATCGCCAACGGCGGCGGCGTCGTGACCCCGCACATCGGTCTCAAGGTCGTCGATCCGCAGGGCCGCACGGTGCGCACGCTGAGCGCGGGCAAGGTCCGCAACGTCGACATCTCGCCGACGACGCTCGACGTCGTCCGGCAGGGCATCATCGACGCGGCCAACTCGCCGAGCGGTACGTCGTCCGGCATCTTCGCCGGTTACCCGGTCAAGGTGGCCGGCAAGACGGGCACGGCGGAGGTGTACGACGCCGACTACATGCACAACGTCGACTACGCGTGGTACGCCAGCTACGCGCCGGCCGCCGACCCCAGGTACGTGGTCGTGGTGATGATCGAGAAGGGCGGCCACGGCGGCGCCAGCGCCGCCCCCGCCGCCCGCCTCATCTACGACCGCTTGTTCGGGCAGAAGAGCGACAAGAGCGTCGGCGCCGTCAGGAGCGACTGACGCGTGGACTGGCGCTCCTACCTGCGGCACCTGGACTTCATCCTGGTGGCCGCCACGGCGGCCATCATCGCGTACGGGGTGTCGCTCGTGTACTTCGCCACGCGTCACGACATCGAGGGGCAGCCGCTGTACTACGTGAGCCAGCAGTTGCTGGCCGTCGTGGTCGGCCTCGTGGTCGCGGTCGTCATCAGCCTGATTGACTACGAGCTCTACCGCCGCTTCCAGTGGCTCATCTACGCGTTCGCCGTGTTCATCGTCGCGGCGGTGCTGCCCCTGGGCGTCGTCGTCAACGGCGCCCGGCGCTGGATCGACCTCAAGGTGACGACCTTCCAGCCGTCCTCGCTCGCGCTGCTCCTGGTGGCGCTCAGCATCGGCGCCTACCTGGCCGACCGAATGGACCTGCTCGGGGCCAAGCGGGTCACCGTGATCGCGCTGCTCATGGCCGTCGTCCCCGCCTACCTCGTGTACCAGGAGCCCGACTTCGGCTCGGCCATGGTGATCGTCGCCCTCACGCTGGCGATGCTGTTCTTCTACGGCACGCCGTGGACCCACTTCGCGGTGCTCGCCGGCATCGGCGTCACCGGGTTCGTCGTCGCGCTTAAAGTGCTGCCCATGGCGGGGGTGCGGGTCATCCAGCAGTACCAGATCGACCGCCTCTTCGTGTTCCTCAACGCCGGCCAGAACCCGACCGGCTCGGGCTACAACATCATCCAGTCGATGATCGCCGTCGGGGCGGGCGCGTTCAGCGGGCGCGGCGACGCCGCCACGCAGACCGCCCTGGATTTCCTGCCCGAGCACCACACCGACTTCATCTTCGCCGTGCTCAGCGAGCGCAACGGCTTCCTCGGGGCCCTGCTGCTCCTCGCGCTCTACGGCGTGATCATCTGGCGCTGCCTGCGCATCGCCACGCTGTCGCGCGACATGTACGGGAGCATCCTGGCCGGGGGCATCGGCGTGATGCTGCTGTTCCAGGTCTTCGTGAACATCGGGATGACGATTGGTATCATGCCGGTGACGGGTATCCCGTTGCCGTTCGTCAGCTACGGCGGCACCGCGATGATCGTGTTCCTCATGTTCGTCGGCCTGCTGCAGGCCATCCACCTGCGCGGGACGGCCGCCACCGGCTCGGGAGGGCCGCTTGTCCAGCATTAGCGTGTCGAAGATCCTGAAGGCCGTCACCGAGGTGCGCGGCGACGACGAGAAGGCGCCGCGGCTGTGCCTGGTCGGCGACGGGCCCGAGCTCGCCCGCGTCGCGGCCGAGCTCTCAGCCGGCGCCGGCGACGTCCTCGGCGGTGTGAGCGAGGCGCTCGACGCCCTCGCCCCGGCCGACTTCCCGCCGGGCAAGGCGCTCGTCGAGCGCTGGGACATCGTCGTGCTGCTCGCCGACGGCGTACCGGCCGCCGAGATGGCGCCGGTCGTCGGCGCCGTGCGCGATGCCGGCCGGCGGCTCGTCGCGCTCGTCCCGCCGCCGCACGGCCCGTGGGCCGACGCGGCCGGGGTGTCCGACGACGAAGTCGCGCACCGCCTCGGCAAGGAGCACGGGTCGTCGCCGACGCTCGAGAACCGCATCCTGCACGCCGCCGGCCGCGGCGACGCGGCGCTCGTGCTGCGGCTCCCCGCCCTTCGACCCGCGTACTGCTCGCGCGTCGTGCTGGCCAACGCGACGCAGAACGCCGTCATCGGCGCCGTCGTGTTCCTGCCCGGCGCCGACATGCCGGCCATGACGGCCAACCAGGTCCGTATGGTCCTCAAGATCGCCGCCGCCTACGGGGAGGAGCTCGGGCTCGACAGGGCCCTCGAGATCCTCTCGGTAGTGGGCACAGCGTTCGTGTTCCGCGCGCTGGCGCGCCAGGCGCTCGACTTCGTGCCGGGGTTCGGCTGGGCCCTCAAGGGGGCCTTCGGCTTCTCCGCCACCGTCGCTCTGGGCGAGGCCGCCATCGCGTACTTCGAGGCTGGGGCGCCGCTCCAGCTTCAGCGCATGCAAAGGATTAGCAGGCAGGTTGAGCGCATACGCTCCCGGTTGCCCGGACCACTCAAGGGAGTGGCCGACTGGTGATCTAGCGCGGCTGCTGGCGCGCGTCTCGCGCCCCGGCCGCTA
>CAIXSE010000444.1 GCA_903921965.1 uncultured Thermoleophilia bacterium
AAGATCTCCTCCTGCGCGAGCCGGCTGCGCACGTCGACGTGGTCGAACACCGCCGGCCGCAGGAAGTGCCCGTCGCCGGGCGCGCGGCCGCCGCCGGCGAGCAGTTCCGCGCCCTCGTCGCGGCCGATCTGCACGTAGTCGAGGTCGGTCGCCAGCTGCTCCTCGCTCACGGCCGGGCCCATCTGCACCCCGTCGGCGAGGCCGTCGCCGACGGCCAGGTCTTCGGCGGCCTCGGCGAGCGCCGCGGCGAAGCGGCCGGCGACGCTCTCCTCGACGACGACGCGGCTCGTGGCCGTGCAGCTCTGGCCGGTGAGGCCGAACCCGCCGGCCACGACGAGCCGCACGGCGAGGTCGAGGTCGGCGTCGGCGAGCACGACCGTGGGGTTCTTGCCGCCCATCTCGAGCTGGACGCGCGCGAAATTCTGCGCCGCGCGCGCGTAGAGGCCGGTCCCGGTGGCGTGCGAGCCGGTGAAGGTGAGGCCGCGCACGACGGGGTCGCCGGCCAGGGCGGCGCCGACGGTCGCCCCCGAGCCGGCCAGCAGGTTCAGCACCCCGGCCGGGAGGCCCGCGTCCACCAGGCACTCGACCAGCCGCAGGGCCGTCAGCGGTGCGGCGGAGGCGGGCTTGAGCACCACCGTGTCGCCGTACGCGAGCGCCGGCGCTACCTTCCAGGCGGGGATCGCGATCGGGAAGTTCCACGGGGTGATCGCGGCCACCACGCCGAGCGGCTCGCGCCGGCTGGACAGCGTGGCGTTGGGCGTGTTGGCGGGGAGGACGTCGCCGCCCATCCTCCAGCCCTCGCCGCCGAAGTAGCGCAGGATGTCGCGGGCGCGCGTGACCTCGCCGCGCGCCTCGGCAAGCGTCTTGCCTTCCTCGCGCGTGAGCGTGCGCGCGACGTCGTCGAGCCGCTCCGTGAGGAGCTCCGCGGCGCGGAAGAGGATCGCGCCGCGGGCCGGCGCCGGCGTCGCCGCCCAGCCGGGGAACGCCTCGGCCGCCGCCGCCACGGCCTGCGCCGCGTCGGCCGCCGTGGCGCTCGGGAACACGGCCAGCACGTCGTCGGCGTGCGCCGGGTCGCGGGTCTCGAACGTCGCGTGGTCGGACGCGGCCACCCACTCGCCGCCGATCAGGTTGCTGCACATCTCCACGGTCCACCTCGCCGTCGCGGCCCACGTACCACCCTGCGGCACACGATACAACGAGGGAGACGGCGCGGGGCGAGCGGCCCGCGGAGCAGGCCGGTATCCTTCAGGCGAGCAGCTCCGCGAGCGAGCGCGCCGCCCAGAACTGGTGCGCGTCCAGGAGGTCGTCGGAGAAGCGCGGCCACGTGGAGAACTTCGCCAGCACCAGACCGGCGGCGCGGTGGACGTACAGGAGCTGGCCGAAGATCCCGATGCCCATCAGGACGGTGTCGCCCCCGAAGGACGCCGTCCAGAAGTTGTTGCGGTACGCCGGCGCCGGTATGCCGTACCCGTCGTCCGGGAAGGCCCGCCGGAACGCCTCGCGGTCGCCGTTCCGCTCGCTGTCGGCGATGAACGACCCCGGCAGGACCCGTCCGGCGGGGCCCTCGCCGCCGCGGCAGAGCAGCAGCCCGAAGCGCCCCAGGTCGCGCAGGCTGGAACAGAAGCCGCCCTCGAGCTGGGCGGCGCCGGCGGCGTCGAGGGCGATGTACGCCGCGTGCTCGCCGCCCAGCCCGCTCCACAGCTCGCGCGCGATCAGCTCCGGCACCGTGAGGCCCGTCGCGCGCTCCATGACCCAGCCGAGCACCTGCAGGTCGAGCGAGACGTAGTGGAACGCGCGCCCATGCTCGCCGGCGCGCTCCGTCTGCGCCGCGAAGGCGTACGACGACCCCGGCTCGTCGTCCGAGCGCCGGGGCCGGAAGCCGTACAGACGGTCGAGGCGGGCGATCTCGGCGTCGTCGTCCTCGTACTCCTCGCTGAAGCGCACCCCCACCTGCATGTCGAGCAGGTGCCGCACGGTGGCGCCGTCGTAGCCGCTGCCGGCGAGCTCCGGCACGAGCGCGGTCACGGGCGTCTCGGCGCGGAAGTGGCCCCGCTCCATGAGTCGCGCCGCGACACAGGCGCCGACCGACTTGGAGACCGACTGGTACAGGTGCTGCGTGGCCGCGGTCATGCCGTCGAAGTAGCGCTCGCAGACGACCTCGCCGTGGTGCAGCACCAGCACGGCGTCGGTGTGCGTGGCGGCGAGCATCTCCGCGAACGGCCACGAGCGGCCGTCGCCGCCGCGAACGTGGAGTCCGTCGAGGTCACGGGGAGCGTGCGGCAGCTCCCACACCTCACCGCCGCCGGGCGCCACCGGCGCCGTGGGCACCACTTCGCGCACGTGCCGCATGA
>CAIXSE010000445.1 GCA_903921965.1 uncultured Thermoleophilia bacterium
AGTGGTGCTTGTTGCGCCACACGAACTCCTCGCTGTACCCGGAGCGGTTCGGGGGCTCGGTGAAGCAGACCTCGCCCGCCTTCATGCTCTCGTCGTGGCGGATGCAGGCGCCCTCGACGAGCTCCAGCAGCAGGCGTTCGCCGTCGTCGGCGACCGTGCGCTTGAAGACGTACAACCGGTCGCCCAGCCACACGAAGTTGTGCGCCCCGGACTCCGAACGGGAGAGCTGGGCGAGGACGTTCGGGTTGTCGAGGTCGCCCGCGAGGCGCCACTCCGGCTTCTCGGTATCTCTGGCCATGTGGGTGTTCCCTCCTGCGCGTGGACGGCCGGCGCCTCATTCAACGCGCAGGCGCCACCCCGAGGCAACCTCGGCCCGGCCGGCACGCGGCCGGCCGTCGGAGGGAACAACGACGACGGGTGACCCGGGCCGGGGTCAGGCGGCCGGCAGCCGCCCGAAATCCCCCGACATCGGCGGGTACTGCTGCACCTCGACCACCGGCGCGGCCGTGACCGGCTGGGCCGTGCCGTGGCCGAGCCGCGAGACCGCCACCGTGACGGCGACCGCGACGATCACCGCGATGACCAGGACCAGCACCCACCTCGGGATCACCAGGGGTCTGTATGCCGACAGTGTGCTCACAGCCGCCCTCCTCGTGACTCGCCGCTCCTATCATGGGCCGGCGACGGCCGGCACTCTTCACCCGGACGGGGTGAACCGCGCCCCGCGAGCGCGTGGCACCCTGACCGCCGTCGCATCCGTGAGGGGAGGCAGCCGTGAGTACGAGAGACCCGGTCCTCAGGGTCGTGGACCTCGACATCGAGCAGGGAGGCTGGATCGTCCTGGAGGACGACTCGCGCTGGGGCATCGCCCCGGACGACGCCGTGGAGCCCGCCGAGCGGAGCCCGGGGACGGAGGTCACGGTGGACCGCTCCGGCGACGCGGACTACCCGTGGACGTTGAGCAGGGCAGGCGGCGCCGAGCCGCTCACCGTGCGCGCGAAGGACCTGGACGCCTGAGCCGGCGGGTGCGACCGGTCGCTGGGCGGCGCAGCATACCGCTCGCTGGGCCCGCGCCCCGCGCTCACCGAGCGGCGCCCCTTCGGCACACCGCTCGCTGAAGCCCCTTCCGAGACTCAGTCGGGATAGTCGGCGCGGTCGGCCACGCCCGTGACCGGCTCGCCGAGCAGCCGGCGGCGGACGTTGGCGGCGGCGCGGCGCAGCCCGAGGTCGAACCAGCCGTCGACGATGCCCGAGTTGTGCGGCGAGCCCAGCACGTTGGGCAGGTCGAGCAGCGGATACGCGAGGCGGAAGGGCTCGCCCGGGCGGGGTTCGTCCCACCACACGTCGAGGCCGGCCGAGAAGCTCGGGTGCTCGCGCAGATGGTGGTACAGGGCGGCCTCGTCGACGAGCGCGCCGCGCCCGACGTTGACGAGGATGGCGTCGTCGCGCATCAGGCCCAGCTCGCGGGCGCCGATGAGGCCGCGGGTCGCGGCGGTCAGCGGCAGGGTGAGCACGACGACGTGCGCCTCGCGCAGAACAGGCTCGAGGTCGGCGAGCGTGCCGGCGAAGTCGACGGACTCGCCGGTGACGCCGCTCGTGTTGACTGCGTACACGCGCATGCCCAGCGCCCGGACGAGCGCACCGACGGCGCGCCCGGTGGCGCCGTAGCCGAGGATGGCACACGTGCGGCCGCGCAGCTCGCGCGTGGGCAGGTCTTCGTTGAAGACGCCGCGCCGCAGCTCTTCGTGCTCGGCGGGCAGACGCTTGGCGAGCGCGAGCAACATGGCCAGGACGTGCTCGGCCATGGGCTCGGCCCAGCCGCCGGCGTTGCCGGCCACCGTGACGCCGGCGGGCACGAGCCCGAAGGGCACGTGATCGAGGCCGGCGCTGAACAACTGGAGGAACAGCTCCGGCGAGCCCGCCTCGCGGCGGCTCGCCAGCGCCTCCCAGTCGGCG
>CAIXSE010000446.1 GCA_903921965.1 uncultured Thermoleophilia bacterium
GCCAGCAGCACGCTCGTCATCACGTTGGCGACGGCCGGTGTCTCGCCGCGCGCGTCCACCAGGTACAGCGGCACGAAGGTCATGAGGCCGGTGGCGATGCCCGACGAGATCGAGAACATCGCCACGAACAGGGCGAACGGGCGCCACTCGCAGGCCATGCTCTCCATGCGCCGGGCGGCCGAGGCCGCGTGCTGCTCGCTGGCGCGGAAGCGGCCGACGGCGGTGAGGACGACAGCCGCCCCGAAGAACGGCACGGCGGCGATCACCAGGGTGCCGTGCAGGCCGAGGGGCGTCAGCACGGCGGCCACGACCAGCGGTCCCAGCGCGTACCCGGCGCTGCCCCCCACCGAGTACAGGCTCATGTCCAGCGCGATCCGCGTCCCGGCGGCGCGCCGCGCCCAGCGGGCGGCCTCCGGGTGGAAGGCCGCGACGCCGGCGCTGCAGAGCGCGGCGGCGAGCAGCGTGAGCGGGAAGCTGTAGACGAACCCGACGATCCCCATGCCGACCCCGGTCACCACGAGCCCGGCGCCGAGCAGAGGGACACTCTCCCAGCGGTCCCCCTGGGCGCCCACGAGCGGCTGCACCGCGGCGTGCGTGACGCTGATGACGAGGGCGAAGACGCCGGCGGCCGCGTAGCTGTAGTGACGCTCGACCACGAGGAACGGCAGCAGCGCCCAGAGCGCCCCCGCGCAGAGGTCGGCCGTCAGGTGCCCGGTGGTGAGCGAGAAGAGGGTGCGGCGGGAACCGGTGTGCGCTGCGACGGCCATGGGCGGCACCGACTCTAGCACCTCGCGCGCCGCGGACGTCGCCGGGTCAGGCTACGCCCACAACACGAGCGCAACCTGCCTCCACAAACCCTCCGAACAGAATTAACAACCGGGGGGCAGACTGTCACCAGAACACAGGGAACGGCAGTAGCGGTCTCCCCCTCACCGCTATCCCGCCCGGCCGAGAGAACAGCGTTGCTGCACAGCGCCGGGTACGCCGATCGGGAAGGCCCGACCTCCTCCTTCCCGGATGGCTTGCCGCCTCTGGGAGCGCCGGTGCGATCCGCCAGATCACACCGGCGCTTCTGCGTCTGTGGTCGTTGCAATCCCCGCCTGCTTGCGGCATGGTCGGGACGCTTTCTCGCCGTGCCGCGGCCCAGGAGGGGCTCCTTGATCAAGACCTTCGTCCTGCACCACCTGCCCGACACGGACGACCTGCCGGCCGCGGAGCGCTGGTTCGCCCGCCTCCACATCCCCGAGGTGCTGCGCCAGCCGGGCCTCACCCGTTTCTTCCGCTACCGCGTGCAGCCGCCGCGCTTCGCGGTGCGCGGCGGCAGGCCGCCATTCCTGCACCCGCGGTCGACCTTCTCGAGCGACCGGCATCGCGTCTCCTATCTCTTGTACGAGGACGCGCGCGGCTGGAAGCAGTCGGTGGTCGCGGATCCTCCGGCCTACACGGCCCCGCCGTGAGCCACTCGCGACACGTACCCGTCCCCGCGGCCGCGCGAGGAGTTCGACAGCACCTTCCTCCGCGAGCGTCCGAGCGACGACTGGCTGCGCGACGTGCGGCCCTTCTACGAGTGAGCGCGCCGGCGTGACCTGGTTCACCGGGATCGCGGCGCGCTACCGAGAGACGTCCTCGCTGCAGCGCGGGGCTGCAGACCGGCTCTTCGAACTGCTCGACCTGCGGCGCGGCGAGGCAGTGCTCGACCTGGGCTGCGGCACCGGCCACATCACCGCCGAGATCCGTGCGCTCACCGGCGGCGTCACCGTCGGGGCCGACCCCTCGCCGCAGATGATCGCCGAGGCGCGGCGCGGGGCCGCCGGCGACGGCCCGGCCGGCGGCGCGGGCGCCCCGGCGGTACCCGGTGCCGCCTCGCTCGAGTTCGTGGTCGCCGCGGCCGAGGAGCTCGACATGCCCGGCCGCTTCGACGCCATCTTCTGCAACTCGGCGCTGCAGTGGTTCCACGACCCGCCGCGCGCGCTCGCCAACTGCCGCGCGGCGCTCCGCCCGGGAGGGCGCATGGCCGCGCAGGCGCCGGCGACCGCGGCCTACTGCCCGAACTTCGTCGCGGCCGTCGCCCGGCTCGGCGAGGACCGGCGCACGCGCGACACGTGGGCGCGGTTCCGCTCGCCGTGGTTCAAGCGCGAGACGGCCGCCGAGTACGCGGCGGCGTTCGCCGGCGCCGGGTTCGGCGTCCGTTCCTGCGTGCTCGAGCGCCAGGAGGTCGTGCGTCCGCCCGCCGTCGTCATGGAGATGTTCGAGTCGGGCGCCGCGCAGGCGTACCTCAACCCGGCGTGTTACGAGGGCGGCTGGGAGCCGGGGTACGCCGAGGCCGCCAGCGAGCTCGTCGCGGGTGCGTTCGCGGAGCAGGCGGGGGAGGATGGCGAGGTCCGCCTCACGCTCACCCGGCTGTACGCCCTGGTCACGAGAGACTGAGAGGGAACGCCGGTGGACACGCTCGCACGCCGCATCAGGGCCAAGCTCCCGGGCGACGATACGGGGATCGAGGTGCGCAAGACCGTCTGCGCCATATGCGACCCCATGACGCAGTGCGGCCTCGACGTGTACGTGCGCGACGGGCGCGCGGTCAAGGTCGAGGGCTCGCGCGAGAACCCGAACAGCCGCGGCACGCTGTGCGCCAAGGGCGCGGCCACGCGGCAGTACGTGGAGCACCCCGACAGGCTGCGGACGCCGCTCCGGCGCACGGGGCCGCGCGGCTCCGGGGAGTTCGAGCCGGTCTCGTGGGACGAGGCGCTCGACGAGGTCGCTTCGAACCTCGAGCGCCTCAAGGCCGAGGCCGGCCCCGAGTCGGTCGTGTTCTACGTCGGCTACCCCAAGCACCCGCGGCCCTTCGTGCAGCGCCTCGCGCTGCAGTACGGCTCGCCGAACTTCTGTACCGAGTCGAGCGCCTGCCACAAGGCGTCGGCGATGGCGTTCACGCTCCTGTACGGCCAGCTGGGCGGGCCCGACCTGCGGAACGCGCGCTGCCTGCTCGCCTGGGGCACCAACCCGTTCTACGCGAGCACGCCGGTGCTCGAGCCGCTGCTCGAAGCGCTCGACCGCGGCATGCGGCTCATCGTCGTCGACCCGCGGCTCACGCCGCTGGCCGCGCGCGCGGCGCTCCACCTGCGGCCGCGCCCCGGCACCGACGGCGCCCTGGCGCTCGGGCTCGCGCACGTGATCCTGCAGGAGGGCCTCGAGGACGCGGCCTTCCTCGAGGCCTGGGCGCACGGCTTCGCCGAGTACCGCGAGTACGTGGCCGGCTTCGACCCGGCCACGGTCGAGGGCATCACCGGTGTGCCGGCCGCCCAGCTGCGGGCCGCGGCACGGCTGTACGCGACGACGAAGCCGGCGGCGCTCATGGCCAGCGGCGCCTCGGTCGTGCACCACACCAACGGCGTGCAGAACGCGCGCGCCGTGTACGCGCTCATCGGCCTCACCGGCAACTGGGACGTGGCCGGCGGCAACCGCCCTCAGCCGTACACGTGGCTGGAGGTGGCCGGCGGCGGCTTCACCACGCGGCAGCGGGAGTTCGAGCGGCCGCGCGCCCTCGACGACCTGCCGCCGCGCACCGGCGCCGCCCGCTTCCCGGTGTGGGCCGAGCTCACCGACCAGGGTCAGAGCATGGACCTGCCGCGGCACATCCGCAGCGGCGACCCGTACCCGCTGCGCGGCATGGTCGCCTTCGGCCTGAACCACCGCATGTTCCCGGACTCGGCCGGCTTCCTCGAGGCCCTGCAGCGGCTCGACTTCATCTGCGACGTCGACCTGTTCGCGACCGGCTCGTCGAAGTACGCCGACATCGTGCTGCCCGCCTGCAGCTCGCTCGAGCGCAGCGAGGTGCGCGCCTACCCGCAGAAGTACGTCGTCGCCACGCGCCCGGTCGTCGAGCCTCTCGGGGAGGCCAGGTCCGACACCGACATCGTCTTCGACCTGGCGCACCGCCTGCGGCTCGGCGACCCGCTGCTCGATCCGTGGGGCGGCGAGGGCGGGCCGCCGCCCGCCGCCCGCGCCGCCGCCTTCGACGCCGCCATGGACTGGATCCTCGCCCCGGCGGGC
>CAIXSE010000447.1 GCA_903921965.1 uncultured Thermoleophilia bacterium
CACGACACGCTGCTGGCGCAGCTCGCCTCGTGCTGCTCCGACATGGGCATGAGCCGCATGACCGACGCCAACATCAAGCCGCGCCTGCGCATGACCACGCTGTACGCGTTCGCCAACCAACTCGGCTACCGCGTGCTCGGCACCGGCAACCGTGCCGAGATCACGATCGGCTACTTCACCAAGTACGGCGACGGCGGCTGCGACCTGCTGCCGCTCGGCGGCCTCGTCAAGGGCGAGGTGCGCGAGCTCGCCCGCGCGCTGGGCGTGCCGGCCGCCGTCATCGACAAGCCCCCGTCGGCCGGCCTCTGGGTCGGCCAGACCGACGAGGGCGAGATGGGCCTCACGTACGAGGAGCTCGATGCCTACTTGCTCACGGGCGAGGCGCCGGCCGCCGTGAAGACCAGGGTCGACGCCATGAACGCCGCCAGCGAGCACAAGCGCGCGCTCCCCCGCATCGCCCCCAAGCCCGGCGCCTGAGGAGGCAGCCGCCCTCGGGCGGCCCGGGGCGAGGCGCCGCCCGGCAGGCCCACGACAGGCCTCCTGCCCGGCGCCGAGACCGGTCCCGAAGGGACCGTCCCTCAGCCCGTCTGCTACACTGATTCGCCGTCGTTCTGGAGGTAGGAACCTTGTCCGTCGTCGTTCAGAAATACGGTGGCACGTCCGTCGCCGACGCCGCGCGCATCGGCAACGTGGCGCGGCGCATCGTGGCCACCTTCGAGCAGGGCAACAGCGTCTGCGCCGTGGTCAGCGCGCGCGGCGACACCACCGACGAGCTCCTCGAGCTCGCCCGCGAGATCACCCCCGACCCGCCCGAGCGCGAGATGGACATGCTGCTCTCGGCGGGCGAGCGCATCAGCTGCGCCCTGCTGGCCATGGCCATCCACCGCCTCGGCTACGACGCCGTGAGCCTCACCGGCTCGCAGGCCGGCATCCTCACCGACACCGTGCACACCAAGGCGCGCATCCTCGAGATCACGCCGAAGCGCGTCCAGGAGGCCATGGACCAGGGCAAGATCGTGCTCGTGGCCGGCTTCCAGGGCGTGTCCACCGAGAAAGACGTCACCACGCTCGGGCGCGGCGGCTCCGACACCACCGCCGTGGCCCTCGCCCACGCCCTCAGCGCCGACGTCTGCGAGATCTACACCGACGTGGACGGCGTCTACACCGCCAACCCCAGCCTCGTCGCCAAGGCGCGCAAGATCGACGAGATCAGCTACGACGAGATGCTCGAGATGGCCGCGGCCGGCGCGCAGGTGCTCGCCGTGCGCGCCGTCGAGTACGCCCGCAAGTACGACATCCCCCTGCACGTGCGCTCGAGCTTCACCGACTACGAGGGCACCTGGGTCCGAGAGGAAGATGACACCATGGAGAGCCCCATCATCCGCTCCGTCACCTACACCACCGACGAGGCCAAGGTCACCATCCGCGGCGTGCCCGACCGTCCGGGCGTGGCGGCCGAGGTCTTCTCGGCCCTCGCCGACGCCCACGTCAACGTCGACATGATCATCCAGAACTCCAGCGAGGAAGGTCACACCGACATCTCGTGCACCATCCCCAGCGAAGACAGCCTCGCCGCCGACCGCGTGCTGCAGAACCTGGTCAAAGACCTCGGCGCCAAGGGCTTCTCGAGCAACGAGGCCATCGCCAAGGTGAGCGTCATCGGCGCCGGCATGCGCACCAACCCCGGCGTCGCGGCGAAGATGTTCCGCAGCCTCGCCGAGCTCGGCATCAACCTCGACATGATCAGCACCTCGCCCATCAAGATCTCGGTCGTGATGGAGCGCAGCCGCGCCGACGAGGCCGTGCGCACCCTGCACACCGTGTTCGGCCTGGACGACGGCGCCATCAGGCACGAGAAGGCCGACAGGAGCTCGTTCTGATGGCCGGCGCGGGCTACAACGTCGCGGTCGCCGGCGCGACCGGCGTCGTCGGCGGTACCGTGCGCCGCATCCTCGAGGAGCGCGACTTCCCGGTCGCGGAGCTGCGCCTGCTGGCCAGCGCCCGCTCGGCCGGGCGCACGCTGTCGTACAAGGGGGCCGAGGTGCAGGTGCAGGAGCTCGGCCCGGGCTCCTTCGACGGCATCGACCTCGTGTTCTTCGCGGCAGGCGGCTCGGTGAGCACCGAGTTCGTGCCGCAGGCCGTCGCCGCCGGCGCCACCGTCATCGACAAGTCCAGCGTCTTCCGCATGGACCCGACGGTGCCGCTCGTGGTCCCCGAGGTGAACGCCGACGCGCTCGCGACCAACACCGGCATCATCGCCAC
>CAIXSE010000448.1 GCA_903921965.1 uncultured Thermoleophilia bacterium
GCGTCGCGCAGGGCGAAGTAGCGGATGTGCAGGAACATGCCCTGCATCTCGATCCAGAACTCGGCGGTGTCCTTCTCGCCGGCGCGGAAGGCGTCGATGATCTGCTGCACCTTGTGCACGCTCTGCGGCGGGTGGCAGTTCTGCACCTTGCGGCCGATCACGCCGGGGCTGCGCGGGAAGACGCGGTGCCCCTCGCTGTAGAAGCGCACGCGGTCGTGCTCGTCGACGTACTGGAAGTCGATGGGGAGCGCGCCGAGCACGAGGTTGAGCTGCTCGAGCGAGAGGTCGCCGCGGTTCAGGGCGAGGAGGCCGGCGGGCGCAGCCGGCCCGGCCGGGGCCGCGACGGGAGCGCCGTCGGCCTGCGCCGGCCACGCCGGCACGTCGGCGACGAACGCGTAGCCGATGTCGCCTTCGCCGGCGCGGATCTGCGCCCACTCGGCGTCGCTCAGCGTGTCCATCGCCATGGGGTGCAGGACCTTCTCCTCCTTGCTCACCATGTCGTCGGCCATCTTGGCCAGCGCCAGGCAGGTGCTCACCGCCATGGCGGCGTCGTCGGCGGCGATCGTCTGGCGGGCCTGCTTGACGAGCGCGCGGATGTCGTCGTGGATGGCCCACATCACCTTGCTCGGGCCTTCGACGCCGTGCTCCTCGAGGAAGGGGAAGAGCTGGTTCTCCTTGCGCAGGTAGTGCTTCTCGACCTCGGAGAGGCGCTCCACGGTGCCGGCCAGCGCGTCCTTGAGCCGCGCCCACTGGGCCCCGTCCGGGGGCTCGCCCACGGCCTCGGCCACCTTGCGGAGCGAGGCCGTGACCTGCAGCAGCGCCTGGTTCTCGCGCTGGAAGGTGTCGATGGGGTGACCGGGCGGCGCGGTGATGGGCTCGTGGCCCTCGAGCGCGTCGGCGAACACCTGCACGTGCACGTCGCAGAGGCGCTTGACCTCGCTGTCGGGCACGCCGCCCTCGATGAGCTTCTGCTCCATGGCGGCGATCTCGGTGGCCTCGACGTCGGCGATGAGCTCCTCGAACGCCGGCTTGACCTCTTCCACCGACTTGCCGGCGTGCAGGTCCTTCACGATCTGGTGCAGCGCCTCGAGGCGCACGGGATCCATGGTCCGGGCGTCGGCGACGTCGGCCACCGGCGGGCGCGTGCCGGTCTGGCGCTCGACCTCCGAGGCGATGTCGTCGACGAGCTTGTTCAGCGGCAGCTTGCCCAGTTCCGCGACCGTGTCCAGGGTCGCCATGCGGCCCATGGTCCGGCGGAGCACCGGGTTGGTCAGCTTCTTGAACTCGGGGTGGTAGTCAGCCAGGAAGTCCAGGAGGAAGGGGTACTGCTTGAGGAGGGTGTGGACGGTGGTCTTCGGCGTGAGCGTCAGCGTGGCTTGCGGCGTGGTGGTCATACCCGACTCCATTGGTTGGGATTATCGCTGAGCGGATGGTACCACCGCCTCGGCGACGGCACTCTTGACGTTACTCAACTTCCTGCCCGGCCGGGGCGACTGTCTACCATCCGTCTGTCGTCAACGGCGTACGGGTGCCGCACCCGACCACGCACGCAGGCTCGTGACGGGCCGCCCGGAAGGCGGCTCGCACGCCGGGGCCGCAGGGGATACGGGCCCGCAGCGCCGCTCCCGGACCTGGAGACGGGCCGGCGGGTGAGGTGCCCGCGGCCGCGGCCCGGGCGCAGGGTTCTCGGAGTGAGAGGTCGAAGTCAGCGTCGTCCACGTTTCGTCGACCCGGGGGTCCCGGATGCACGCCGGCCTCGACACTCTCGGCATCGCGGCGCGGCGCCGCTCGAGACGGTGGCGTCGGCTCTCGCGGTTCGACGTCCGGCCGCCCTGCGCAGGGGGAGCTTGACGGTGTCGTACGTCGACGTTCCGTCGGCGGTGCGGACGCTGACGTTGCTGAACCCTCGGCTTCGCTACCACCGCGCAGCGGTCGAACACGCCGGGCGCGTCCCGTCCTCGGGCGGCGCCGTGCTGGTCAGCAACCACGGCCGTCTCGACTTCGACTCCTTCATCCTGATCCGGCTGCTGCAGCGCTCGCGCGGCCGCCTGGCGCGTCTCATGGCCGACCACATGTGGTTCGGGAACGCCCTGACCCAGAGCACCTTCAGGCGCATCGGCGCGGTCGACGGCACGCGTGAGAACGCGCTCCGTCTGCTCCGGGACGGCGAGATCGTGCTCACCTACCCGGGAGGTGTGCGCGAGATCTTCGGCGGGCGCTTCGGGCGCGAGCATCTGGACTGGGAAGGGAGACACGGGTTCGCGCTCGTCGCCGTCCGCGCCGGGGTGCCCGTCATCCCCGTCGCGGGGATCGGCGTGAACAACGGCATCGTCTTCCTCACCGGCGGACGCCTGCTCGGCGCGCTGCTGTTCCGCGGCGTCCTCCGCCTCGGGCCCGCGTATGCCGGCTACCGCAACCCGCTGGCGATCGGCGTGCTGCCGCTCCCGCTGCCCCTGTCGCTGGCCGTCGCCGTGCCGTTCCCGTGCAGGCTCACGTACATCGTGGGCGAGCCTCTGCGGCCGCCGCAACCGCTGCGCGGTGAGTCCGAGCAGCAGCTGGCGGCCCGGTTCGCGCGGGAGGTGGAGGCGGCGATGCGGGACCTGCTCGCCAGGCGCGGCGCGCCGGACTGAGCGTCCGGCGTGCGCTTCGGGCAGGCTCGCAGTGAGGCCGCCGGCCGGCCGTGAGCGCGCTCGCCGCTCGTGCGCCTGAGGTCCGGCCCGATCGGAGGCGCGCCCCGGCGCTCCCGGGTGGTAGAGTCGGCGCGTCGCCTGAGGGAGGACCGTGCCGAACGCGCTCGTCGTCTGCTTCTCGATCACCGGCACGACCCGTGCCGCCGCCGAGAGCGTCGCGCGCGGCCTGCGGCGCGGAGGGTTCGCGGCCGAGGTCGCCGAGCTCTCCGCCCGGCCGGGTGAGGCACCGCTGCAGGTGCCGGCCGGCGTCGACCTGCTGGCCGTCGGCTCGCCGGTGCACTACTTCCGGCTGCCCGCGCCGGTGTCCGCGTGGGTCAGCGGCCTGCCGCGGCTCGACGGCGTGGCGGCGCTGCCGTTCGTCCTGCACGGCACCTACCCGGGCGGCGGCGGGACCGAGCTGCGCCGCCTGCTGCGCGGGCGCGGCTGCCGCGAGGCCGGCTACCGCAGGCTCCCCGGCACGGGCAGCTACCTGCCGTACGCCCGGCGCGGCTGGCGCTTCTCGCCGGGCCGCCCCGACGCGGCCGACCTCGCGGCGGCGGAGGAGTGGGCCGCGCGCGCCGCGCGCGGCCTCGAGCCTCCGTCGCCGCCCGACGGCCGCACGCACTGGATGTACCGGCTGGAGCGGGCCCTGTCCGCGGCGCCGCTGGTGCGGCGTGTCTACGCGCCCAACTTCAGCGCAGACCCGGCCGTCTGCGACGGCTGCGGCGTCTGCGTGAAGAAGTGCCCCACCGGCAACGTCGCGCAGCACGAGCGCCGGGCCCTGCCGGCCTGGGGCCGCGAGTGCCTCATGTGCCTGGAGTGCGCCCTGCGCTGCCCCGCCGATGCGGTGAGGTCGCCCGCCGACTGGGCGGCGTTCAGGCCGTTCTTCGCGTACAACGTGCGCCGCGGCCTGAGCGATCCGGCCCTGGGCAAGGTCCCCGTGCGCGTCGAGCGCGGGCGGATCGTGGAGCTCTGAGGCTCAGGCCGGCGGGGGCGGCGCGGCGGCCGCGCCGGGCGCGAGCGGGAGCGCGACGGTGAACGCCGCCCCGGCGCCGGGCGCCGTCTCGAGGGCGACCGAGCCGCCGTGCGCCTCCACGATGGCGGCGACGATGGCGAGGCCCAGGCCGGCGCCGCCGAGCTGCCGCGACCGCGACTTGTCGGCGCGGTAGAAGGGCTCGAACACCTTGGCGGCCACGTCCGGCTCCATGCCGGGGCCGTCGTCGGCGACCGTGAGGACGGCGAGTGCGCCGGCCGTCCGGCCGGCCGGCTCCCCGTCCTGCCCCGCGCGCAGGCTCACCCGCACCGGCGTGCCGGGCGGCGTGTGCGTGCGCGCGTTGCCCAGCAGGTTGGCGACGACCTGGCGGAGCTGGTGGTCGTCGCCTGTCACCAGGAGGCCGGCCGGGGCGTCCAGGGTGAGCGGCCGGCCGGGGTCGGCGGCGCGCGTGTCGGCGACGGCGTCGCTCACGACGCGCGCGAGGTCCACCGGGGCGCGCTCGGGCGTGCGGCCCTCGCCGAGCCGCGCCAGCAGCAGCAGCTCGTCGACCATGACGCCCATGCGCCTGCTCTCCTCCTCGATGCGGCGCATGGAGGTCGCGAGGTCCTCGGGGTCGTCTTTGGTGCGCGGGAACATCTCCGCGTACCCCCGGATGCTGGTGAGCGGCGTGCGCAGCTCGTGCGAGGCGTCGGCGAGGAAGCGGCGCAGCTTCTCCTCGGAGCGGGTGCGCTCTGCGAACGCCGTCTCGATCTGGTCGAGCATGACGTTGAGGCTGAGGCCGAGCCGGCCCACCTCGGTGCGGTCCTCGGCCGGCTCCACGCGCTGCGTGAGGTCGCCGGCGGCGATGCGTCCGGCGATGCCCGCCATGTCCTCCAGTGGGTGCAGGTCGCGCTTGATGATGAACCAGGCGGCCACGCCGAGGCCGGCGAGCACGAGCCCGAAGACGATGAGCTCCAGGGCGAGCAGCCGCCCGAGCGTCTGGTCGGTCTCGGTGAGCGGCTCGGCCACGATCAGCACCCGGTTCACGTCGGGGAACGTCTGCACGAGGACGCGGAAGCTCGTGAGGCCGGTGCTCGCCTTGGCCACGAACTCCGTGATGCCGCCGCCGGCGGCCGACGCGACGGGGAGCGGGCTGGGCAGCTCGGGCACCGGCTGCTTCTCGCTCCCGTAGGCGAAGGTGACGCGGTTGAGGACCTGGCCGTCGGCGGTGCGCAGCTCGCCGTAGGTGCCCGGCGGCAGGCTGGCCGGGCCGGCGGCGCCGAGCCGGCCGGGCAGGGCCTGGGTGCCGTTCGTCAGGGCGTACGCGACCTGACTGCGGGCGTCGCGCAGCTGCGCGTCGACGCGCTCCAGAAGGAAGGCGCGCAGCGACGAGTACGTCACCAGCCCCGCCACCAGCAGGCCGGCCGCCATGAGGCCCAGCAGGGCCAGCAGCAGGCGGGTGCGCAGGGTCACGCGCGCTCTCCGGTGCGTGGGGTCACGAGTCGCCGCCCGGGCCCTCGTCAGTCCCGCGGCGGCCGGACGGTGTAGCCGACGCCGCGCACGGTGTGGATCAGCGGCGGCCCGAGCGAGTCGACCTTGCGTCGCAGGTAGCTCACGTAGGTCTCCACGATGTTGGCGTTGCCGCCGAAGTCGTAGTTCCACACGTGGTCGAGGATCTGGTCCTTGCTGAGCACGCGGCGCGGGTTGAGCATCAGGTAGCGCAGCAGCTTGAACTCGGTCGCCGTGAGCTCGATCTCCTGCCCGGCGCGCACCACCTCGTGGGTGTCTTCGTCGAGCTCGAGGTCGGCCACCACGAGCCGGCTTTTCGCCACCTGGGACGGCTGGACGCGCCGCAGGATCGCGCGGATGCGCGCGACGAGCTCCTCGACGCTGAACGGCTTGGTCATGTAGTCGTCGGCGCCCAGCGTGAGGCCGCGGACCTTGTCCTCCGTCGTGTCGCGCGCGGTGAGGAAGAGGATCGGCACGTGCAGCTCCGCGTTCCGCAGGCGCCGCGCGACCTCGAAGCCGTCGATGAACGGCATCATGACGTCGAGCACGACCAGGTCCGGGTCGAAGGACTCCACCGCGTCGAGCGCCTCGCGCCCGCCGTGGGCCACCTGCACGGTGAAGCGCTCGTAGCGCAGGGCCATGGCCACGAGGTCGGTGATGCTCTGTTCGTCGTCCACGACGAGGACGCGGGTGCCGCTCGCGTCGCCCTGGTCGGTCATCTGTCCCCCCTCGTTGTGCCGCTGCTGCGTGCCGGGTGCCGGAA
>CAIXSE010000449.1 GCA_903921965.1 uncultured Thermoleophilia bacterium
CGACGACCTCGCCCATCATCGGCTTCTCTTTGGCCGTGTCGGGCAGCACGATACCGCTGGCGGTCTTCTCTTCTTCCTTGACCGCCTTGATGATCACACGGTCCTCGAGCGGCTTGAGCTTCATGCAGCAACCCTCCTCACGCAGGTTTCGATGGTCTGGCACTCTCTGGTGGAGAGTGCTAAGTCACACGGGGTCGCTATGGTATGCCGCAGAATGGGGCAAGTCAAACTACCCCAGGGATGCCGGAGGGACCTCCGGTTCTGACCGCAGAAATGCTCGTTTGCACGACTTCTGTGCTTCACGAGCGCCGGGGCAGACCGTTGAGCACTATGGTGCGAGGAGTGCCGGATGGGTCGCGCGCCGCGGTCCCGTCTCCGGTCGCCGCCGGGCCGAAGGCGGCAGGAGCGTGAGCCGGGCCGCAGCGCGCGGGGGGCCCGGCGTGAGCCGGGCCCCCCGCGTGTCTCGGCGCGGGACCCGCGCGTCGGCGCGGGACCCGGGGACGCTCAGCGCGTCACGGTCACGGTGCCGCCCGTGGCCGTGGCCGTCCAGGAGCCGCTCCCGACCGTCGGGCGGTAGTACACGTAGGCCCTGTAGCCGCTGCCGGCCGGCACGCTCACGACGACCGAGAGGGAGTACGACGTCTTGCCGACCACCGCCAGGACCTGCTTGTCGAGGTACGCCGTGCCGGTGCTGCTCACCAGGCCGACGCGGAACTCGCCGGCGGCGACGGCCTGCTTGAGCGTCCACGCGATCCTCTGCGTGGAGCTCACCTTCCAGCTCACCGCGCCGGCCGGGCCGGTCACGGTGATCGACGGGGGTGTGGCCGTCACCGCGAACGGCGCGCTCGTCGCCGTCGCGGCCCAGGCGCCGCTGCCGGCGACCGGACGCCAGTACGCGTAGGCTCTGTACCCCGCGCCCGCGGGCACACCGGCGGTGAGCGAGGTGCTGTACGCCGTCTTGCCGGCCGCCGGCAGGACCTGCTTGTCGAGGTACGCCTTCCCGGCGCTGTCGAGCAGACCGACGCGGAACTCGCCGCCGCTCACGGCGAAGCTCAGCGTCCAGGCGACGGTCTGCGCCGATCCGGCTGCCCACGAGCTCGCCGCCGTCGGACTCGTGACCGTGAGGACGGGGACGACGGGAGCGACCGTGAACGCGCCGCTCAGCGCGCTCGTGAGCCAGGCGCCGCTGCCTGCGGCCGGGCGCCAGGCGACGCAGGCCTTGTACCCTGCGCCGGAGGGGACGCTCGCGCTGAGGGAGGTGGTGTACCCCTTGGTCTCGCCCACCACCGGCAGGAGCTTCTCCTGGTACTGGACGCCGGCGACGTCCTGCAGGGCGACGCGGAACTCGCCGTAGGAAGCAGCCGCGGCGAGCGTCCAGCGCACGGTCTGCGCGGACCCCGCGGGCCAGCTGGCGCCGGCCGCCGGGTTCGTCACCGTGATCGCCGGCACCACCGGGGCCGCGGTGACCGTCGCCGTGGTGGTGCTCGTGCCGCCCGCGCCCCTGACCGTCAGGACGACCGGGTACGAACCCGGAACGGAGTACGCGTGCGCCGGGTCCTGGGCGGTGCTGGTCGCCCCGTCCCCGAAGCTCCACGACCACGCGAAGGGGTCGCCCGACGACGCGTCGCTGAAGGCGACCTGTGTCCCCGTCACGGGAGTGGCGGGCGCCGAGGTGAACGCGGCCTGCGGCGCCGGGGCCGTGCCGAACAGCGCCGTGCTCTTCGCGAGGTACGGCGCGAGCAGCGCGGTGTCGGCGATCACGGCGGAGTAGAGATAGGGCGTGGTGCACGTGGTGAAGTCGAGGGTGGCGCCGCTCGCGTAGGTGCCCGAGAGGATCGAGTGCCGCAGGTCCGCGAACTTCGTGCGCTGCGCGTCGCTCAGCGACGCGTTGAGCGCCGCGAACGCCGTCGCGTAGTGGTAGTTGTTGTCACCGTCCAGCTCGCCGTACTCGGCCGACAGGGCGAGCACCCTGGTCTTGACGTCCGCGAGCGTCCCGGCACTCGGCGTCGCCGTGAGCAGGGAGCGGAAGAGCATGGAGACGTCGGTGCGTGCCTGCACGATGCTCCGCGTCCCCGCGTACAGGTTGTCGCGCTGGCGGTCGAGGAGGGCGTTGACCATGGCCGCCTGGTCGGCCGTGACGTAGCCCTGCGCCGGGTCACACACGGCGGAGCCCGCCGTGCCCGTCAGCTGCTCGCTGATCGAGTACCCCGGGACGCCAACGGCTGGTGATCCTTCATGTAGAAGCTGCCGTAGTACGTGCCGTGGCGCTCGGGGCAGAAGTACACGTCCGCGTCCAGGCTGCCGGCGTACCAGCTGAAGATGTCGCCCGCGTAGCTCATCATGGCGACGCCGGACCCCTTGGGCAGGGACTTGAGCCGCGCCTGCACGATGGGGTCGCTCTCGTCGACCGCCGGCCAGTCGGCCCAGCCCTTGCCGACCATGGCATCCAGGTACGCGCGCTGGCCGGCGGAGAGCGAACGGATCACGTCGGCGTAGGCGACGGCCCGCTCGTAGCTCATCTGGCCGTCGATCAGGTACAGGTCGCGCGAGGCGGCCACCACCGCGCTCTCGGAGAGCCCGGTCGTGCCCGCCGGCAGGTCGCCGTCCACGAGGCGGCGGAACGCCTGCATCGGGGGGTAACGGTCGTAAGCGTACTGGTCAGTCTCGGCCGCCTGGGTGACCGCCAGGGCCTTCAGCTCGGCGGTCTGCGTGTCGTCGAGCGTGCGCAGGACGTTGCAGGCGGCCCGCGTCAGGAAGCTCGTGTTGTGTCCCATGCCGGACGGGTCGTTGTCGCGCAGGTACTGGAAGCCGAAGTAGTCGGCCACCTTTCCGGGCGGGTAGAAGGACTGGGCGTACAGGTTGCCGGTCATGAGGCCGAGGCCCGCGAACGCGATGGTCGTGGACTGGGCACGGTCGGAGATGGCCTGAGAGAGGTCCTGGCCGGAGGCGCGGGCGTGGCGGGCCGCCGCGTACGCGGACGGCGCGCACAGGCAGACGGCGACGAGCGCCAGCACGACGACCACCGGCGCGAAACGGACACGATCACGCATCTCGACCTCCCCAGCTCGTTGCGACAACCGCCCGGGGGCCACACGCGTGCGGCGCCGGTACCAGTACCGTTAACGGCCCCTGCGTTAACGGCCCCTGCGAGGAAGCCAAGAGAGCAAGAACGGCAACCTGGAGGTTGCAGTACCGCAACCTGAGGCGCCTCCGCACGAGGAAGCGACCTCCCGGTCGCCCCGCGCGCCCGTGCGCTGGCGGGCCCGGGAGCGCGCGGCTAGACTCGCACGATGCGAGTCCTCATCCAGCGCGTCGGCAGTGCCTCCGTCACCGTGGACGGATCCGTCGTCGGCGCCGTCGGGCGCGGTTTCCTCGCGCTGGTCGGGGTCACGCACGGCGACACGGCCGACGCCGCCGCCAGGCTGGCGGGCAAGACCGCCCGCCTGCGCGTGTTCGAGGACGAGTCCGGCCTCATGAACCTCGCCCTGCCCGACGTGGGCGGCGCCGTCCTGGCCGTCTCCCAGTTCACCCTGTACGCCGACACCCGCAAGGGCAACCGCCCCAGTTTCGTGGCGGCGGCCGCGCCGGACGTCGGCGAAGCCGTGTACGAGGCCTACGTCGCCGCCCTGCGCGCCGAGGGCGTGCCGGTGCAAACCGGCGTGTTCGGCGCGCACATGCGGGTCGAGTTGGTCAACGACGGGCCGGTGACGGTGCTGCTGGAGGCGTGAGCTCCGGCGACGGCCCCGTCTCCTCCGCGCACCTCGCCGTCCAGGCGGCCGACCGCGAGGCTATGCGCCGCGTTCACGCTGCGGCGCTCGCCGCCGGAGGGACGGACAACGGCGGACCCGGCGAGGTGCGCTGCCGTGCCGGGTGCTACGCCGCCTGCGTGCTCGACCCGGACGGCAACAACGTGGAGGCCGTCCACCGCGGCCCGGAGAGACGGTCGGCCGCGTCCGTGGCGGTCACGCCGCTCGAGGGCTGAGCGGGGCGGCGGCGGGCCGGCGAGGTGCGGCGCAGTGAGGGGCGGGACTGCGATGCAGTCCCGCCCCTCACGCCGCCCTGGGTCACTCGGCGAGCGTAAGCCCCGCGGCGCGTGACTCGTCGAGCCCGCGGCGGGGCTCAGGCGCCCGGAGGCGGCGATCCCTTCTTCGGCTCGACCTTCAAGGCCGCGACGTAGCAGACGACCGCGATCGCCACGAAGACCGCGGCGGTGATCAGGATCGCGGTGAGCATGTATTCGAAGTTCCCCAGGAACCCGGAACCGTACGTTTCGGCGTAGTACTCCGCGGCCCAGTCGCCCTCGAACCACTTCAGCCACGGGTAGGCGACGAAGCCCACGATCGAGAGCATGAAGAACATCCCGGCGATCCTCTTCAGGTCACCGTGGGCGAGGCCCGTCCTCCGATTGACCGGATACTTCACCGGGTCCTTCTTGGCAAGGCCGCCGTACATCTTCTTCCAGATCACGTAGAGGATCGGTCCCGACGTGATGCCCAGCATGCCGCCGATGAAGAAGTCGGTGCCGTTGATGAAGAAGGCGGTCACGGCGATGACGATGGGCACGATGCAGAGCACGCACAGGAACCAGTACCCGCCGGGGATCCTGAACTTGTACTCCTCCTTGGGGATCCTCTTCCTCAGGATCATGGCGGAGATGTACACCAGGATGTACGAGGAGATCAGCAGGAACACGTCGACGATGACGATGGTGGTGAACGCAAAATTCACCAGGATCAGGTTGACGATGCCGACCGACAAGACCGCGACGTACGGCACCCCGCGCTTCTTGTCGCACTTCACCATGATCGGAGGAGCCAGGTGGTCGTCGGCCAGGGCGAAGAACCCTCGCGAGCCCGAGGCGATGTAGGTGTTGTAGATCGAGCACTGGGCGAGGACCGCCACGATCACGAAGAAGATGCCGAATCCCCCGCCCCAAGCCGCGGTGACCACATCCGCGTAGCCGATCGACTCCGCCGTGGTGCCCCACTCCTCCCAGCTGTCGATGGAGCCGAGCCCCGCCAGTGTCGGGAGGATGTAGACGGCCATGATGATCGGGATGACGATGAGCGTGGCCTTGGGGATGACCTGGGGATCCTTGAGCTCCCCGGCCACCGTGGACATCGACTCGTAGCCCGAATACATCCACAGGCCGATGGCGATCCCGGCGCCGATGAACGTCACCCAGTCGGCGAAGTTGAGACCCGACAGCCCGAGGATCTCGCCGTGCGCCGTGAACGGGCTGAAGGGGTTCATGTTCCAGTTCGTGAAGCCCGCGATCGCGACCAGGCCGAAGGCCACGATCACCAGGATCGACAGGATCGAGCTGATGATGCCGACGTCCTTGATGCCGCGGATGTTGATGTACGTGAAGATGATGATGATCCCGGCCTTCAGCAGGAACTCTTCGGTGCCGTTCAGACCCCACTCCGAGGCCACGTAGCCGCCCGCGAGGATGACATAGAGAGTGTTGTCGATGTAGATGGAGATGGTCCTCCACCAGCCCGCCTGGAAGCCCCAGAACTCGCCGAGCGCCTCCTGCACCCACTTGTAGTAGCCGCCCTCCTGGGGCCTGACGGAGCCGAGCTCCGAAGCCACCAGGCCGAACGGCAGCGCCCACACGAAGGGCAGCACCATGAGCATGACGAGAGACAGACCCGGACCCGCCGAGGGGATCATCTCCTCGATGCCGTAGGCGCCCGCCGCGCAGAGGCAGAAGATCATGAAGACGACCGTCCACACCCCGACGTGGTGCTGTTTGAGGCCGTGCTGCTCCAGGTCTACCGCGACCGATCGTTTCTCCGCTGTGGCCATGAACCCCCGCTTTCTCTCGGCTCTCCTGCGGGCTCCGGACGCCCGACGCCCACCCCCGTACCACCGACCCCCGTCGGTGAAGATTGCCTAACTTCTAGGCCAGTGTCTCCGGCGCGAGTTTCCACAAGTCGACGCCGAGCTTCTCATTCTCGGCGTAGTCTATAGGAATGTCGACGAGGACGGGACCAGGGGTGTCGATCGCTCGGGCGAGGACGGCCGGCAGCTCCCCTGCGCGTCGCACGCGCACGCCCTCGAGGCCGAAGGACCGGGCGAGGGCCACGAAGTCGGGGTTCTCGAACCGCGTGCCGGCGACGCGCCCGAACCTGCGTCGCTGGTGGATCTCGATGAGGCCGTAGCCTCCGTCGGACCAGATGAGCACGACGAAGGGCAGCCCGAGGCGCTTCGCGGTCTCGAGCTCCTGGACGTTCATGAGGAAGCCGCCGTCGCCGGTGACGCACACCACCCTGCGGCGGCCGCGCGTGGCGAGGGCGGCGGCGACGGCGGCCGGCAGCCCGAAGCCCATCGCCGCGAACCCGTTGCTGATCAGCACCGTGTTGGGCTCGCGCGCCTCCCAGAAGCGCGCCACCCAGAGCTTGTGCGCGCCGACGTCCGAGATGAGGATGTCGTCGGCCGCGAGGGCGGCGCGCAGGTCGCGGAGCACGCGCTGCGGCTTGACCGGGAGATCGTCGTCCGTGCCCGAGTCGAGCAGCCGCGCGAAGGCGCGGTGGTACGGCGGCAGGTCGTAGGCGGAGAGCGGCTTGTCCTGGAGCAGGCAGCCGAGCTGCGTGAGGATGTGCCCGAGGTTGCCGATGAGCTCCACCTCGGGCACGAAGTTGCCGTCGATCTCAGGCGGCACGGTGTCGACGCAGACGATCCGCCGGCGGCCGTCCGGGTTCCAGGCCGAGGCCGGCCACTCGACCATGTCGTACCCGATGGTCATCACGAGGTCGGCGCGGCCCATGAGGCCCTGGGGGTAGTCGTGCGAACGCAGGCCGGCGGTGAACAGGAAGTGCTCGCCG
>CAIXSE010000450.1 GCA_903921965.1 uncultured Thermoleophilia bacterium
ATCTTCTGGCAACCCTGCCTGGCGATGAGCAGCTGGTCGGGGTCGTCCAGGAGGTCCTTCATGTCGTCGGCGACCTGCCGGCACGTGTCCTTGTTGTGGCCGTAGCCGTCGACGTACCCCTGGAAGGCGGTGTCGAGCATCTTGAGCCTGGCCTTGTACTCGGAGCGGTACTTCGCCTTGACGCCGGCCCCGGCGACCCCGGGGACGATCGCGAGGCACCCGGCGGCCAGCAGGACGACGACGATGGCGCGGCGCAGCGCGTGCGAGCTCATGGCTCCCCCTCCCTCGCTTCCCCTCAGGGCCGAGTGTGGGCGCGCGCGGGCGGGGGGTCAAGGTCGTGCGCCGGCCGCGCGGCGCCCGAGCCTCGGGCGGCCCGGTGGAGAACGCGGACGCCGGCCGCTCCTTGACGGGCGCGAGACCATGAGTAGAATAACTCAGCATCCTGAGTAAATTGTAAACCACCTGCACATGGCCATGTTCGAACGATCCATCGTCCCCACCCTGGTTGCACGGCTCAGCGCCGAGCGTCGCTTCGTGCAGGCGCTGCTGGGGCCTCGCCAGGTGGGCAAGACCACGGCCGTGCTCCAGGCTCGAGTGAAGCTGGAGAGCCTCGGCATCCCCGTCGTCCTGGCCTCCGGCGACGAGCCGTTGCTGCCCGGCCCGGCGTGGATCGACGAGCAGTGGGAGCGAGCGCGCACGACGGCGTCCGGCGGCCCCATCGTCCTGGCGCTCGACGAGGTCCACCGGGTCCCCGCCTGGGCAGAGCGCATCAAGGCGAACTGGGACCGGGACACGCGGGAGGGCCTGGACGTGCGCCTCGTGGTCCTCGGTTCGTCACCGCTTCTCGTGGGACGCCGCCTCGGCGAGTCGCTCGCAGGGCGGTTCGAGGTCATCCCGGCCACACACTGGCAGTGGGCCGAGTGCCGCGACGCCTTCGGGTGGGACGTGGACACCTTCGTCTTCTTCGGCGGCTACCCCGGCGCCGCGCCCCTGATCGATGACTTCGCCCGCTGGCGCCGTTACGTGCTGGACGCGCTGGTCGAGACGACGGTGACGCGCGACGTCCTCTCGCTGGGCCGCATCGACAAGCCGGCGCTCCTGCGGCAACTCCTCTACCTGACCTGTGATCTCTCCGGGCGCGTCGTCGCGTACACGAAGCTGCTCGGCCAGTTGCACGATGCGGGCAACACGACGACCCTCGCGCGCTACCTCCACCTGCTGGAGGAGGTGTGGCTGGCCTGCGGCCTGCCGAAGCACTCGGGGTCCCTCGTGCGCAAGCGCTCCTCCAGCCCCAAACTGCTGGTGCTCGACACGGCGCTGATGAGCGCGGTGAGAGGAATCACCCCGGCAGAGGCCAGGGACGACCCGGACTACTGGGGCAGGCTCGTGGAGACGGCCGTCGGTGCACACCTGATGGCCCAGGCGCAGGAGGTACCCCAGCGGGTGATGTACTGGCGGGAGCGCGACCTCGAGGTGGACTACGTCGTCGAGGACGCGCGGAAGCTCACGGCGATCGAGGTCAAGAGCGGCCGTGAGCGCGAGGGATCGCGGCGCGGCCTCGACGCCTTCGTGACACGCCGGCCCGGCGCCGAGGTCAGGATCGTTGGCTCCGGGGGCACTCCGCTGGAGCAGTTCCTGGCGGAGTAGGCGGGAGCGGGTCGCGTGGCGCTCGCGCTCGACCCGGCACCGGAGCCCGGCGTGGCGGGGATCAGACCTCGCCGCGCTCCCGCAGCAGGTCGAGCGTGAGCTGGTCCGGCTCGCCGTCGAAGAACACGTCCAGCGCCTCCGCGAACACGGGTACCTCAGGCGCGGCGACGGAGAACAGCGTGAGGCACGAGCGGAACTTCACGGCGTCGAGGCCGCCGAGGATGTCCCGCGCCGGCGTGCCCCGGTGCGCGAGGATCGCCGCGACGCAGTCCACGAGGCGGGGCCCGAGGACCGGGTCGTCCGCGTAGGCCCGGGCCTCGGCGAGGCCGGCGATGCCGTAGTGGTCCGCCGTCCAGCTCCGGCCCAGCCCGCGGAGCTGGGGGAGGACGTACCAGATCCAGTGGCCGCGTTTGCGGCCCTGCTTCAGCTCGGCCAGCGCCTTGCCGTATGTGCCGTGGTCTTCCTGCGCCTCGACGAAGCGGCGCAGGCTGGAGTCGTCTCGTGACGTCATCGCAGCTCCTCGTGCTCCTGGGCGCCGGCGACGCGGCCCTGCGGCGGCGCGCGGCGCGCTCGGCCGCCGCAAGCGTAGCTCCAGAGTGACGATCCGCCCAGTGCGATGACCCCGTGCCCCTGCAGCCAGGCGGCCGTCGCGTCCAGGCGCGAGTCGGGCGGCACGAAGATCACCGCCGCGTCGCGCCCGCGCGTGAGCAGCACGCGGCAGACGTTCACGCGCAGGCGGTGCGGGCCCTCGACGCGCGAACCGTCGGCATGGCGTTCGGCGTGCTCGTTGGTCCGGTGGTCGCCGGCCCCCAGGCCGGCCCCGTTCCGGACGGACTCGTTCCCCCAGGCGAGCAGCACGGCTTCGGCCTGCGCGCTTGCATCGCGCGCCGGTCGTTGGGACCGCACTGCCGCCAGCGAGGTGCCGCTTCACCGAGTCACCGATACGCATCTTTGCGATGGCGCACGTGCAGTACTGTGACGCGGCGCGCGGCGTCGTCGACCTGGTAGATCACGCGATAGACTCCGAGACGAAGCCGGTAGGTGCGCTCGGCGCCGACGATCTGGCGGACGCCTGCGGGGCGAGGGGCAACGCGGAGCTCCGCGATGCGGTCCAGCAGCCGGCTGCGGACCCTGACGGGAAGACGCCCCAGGTCCTTCTCGACTGACGGCTTGAAGTGGAGGCTATGCGGCTCCACCGCCGGCGAGCCGGCGCTTCAACTCCGACTCATCGACGGACTTCTCGTCGCGCCGCTCCGCGACGACGGCGAGGTCGTGGAGGTCTTCGAGCAGCTGTTCGTACTCGGCAATGGGGAGGACGACGGCGGTCCGTCTGCCCTCGGCGTCTGTCTGGTACTGGGTGCGGCGGGGATCCATCTGCGACAGCCTCCTTGCGGCCAGTGTAGCACCGCCCGGATGCGCCGCCCGATCGTGCGCGCTCATCGCTTCTCACCTCCGGTATGGAGTGTCTTCGACGCTCCGCGCCACGGCGAGGATGACGATCACGGTGGCAGGCTACCGATGCACCATGCTCTCGGTGGACGTTCGCGCTGCTGGAGATCATGGACGCTCGGATAAAGAGAGGGCGGTCGTACCTGTTGCGCCCGTCGAGGCGCAATCAGCCCAGCACCTTCACCCCGCGCCCCTGCAGCCATGCGGCCGTGGCGTCCAGGCGCGAGTCGGGCGGGACGAAGGTCACCGCCCCGTCGCGCCCGCGCGCGAGCAGCACGCGGCAGGCGCTCACGCGAAGACGGCCTCCAGGATCTTGTCGCGTGACGAGGCGACGAGGCCGTGGCTGGTGTCGAAAGCCTCTCCGTAACGCCCGGGCCCGACATGCCGCAAGGTGACGATGCCTGCGGGTCCTAGACCCTCAGCTGCCTGCGGGCTACACTCGTGGCGGTCGGGTATTGCGTAGCGGTCCCCGGCCTTTCCTTTTTGGGAGGATGACGAGACCGGCGCCCGACCAGGAGCCGTCGGGACCACGTCGCAGCTTGGCGAGAACCGCCTCGAGGTCCGGCCTGGGTGGCTTGCCCGCCACGAGGCGCCCCAGCGGCGCTGCGATCAGGTCGGCGAGTTCAAGTCCGGCGCGACCCTCGCTCTTGCGAGCGAAGTCGAGCCCGCTGACACGGCGCGAGATCGTTCCGGGTCGAACGTGCCGGGTGCCGTTCAGGCGCAGGAGATCCCAGGCGATGACGAGCTCACGGTCCAGTCGCCGACTTCGGCTCTCCGCGACGATGTGCCCAGTCCCTCCAGATCCGCCCAGAGCGAAACAGAAGCGCTCGACCACTATGCCCAGACTCAGACTGTGAGGATCGATGGCCAGTTCGCCGTAGTCCGCGACGAGGGCCGACTTGTCGATGGCGAGGCGGGGTTGACGTTACTGCCGGCGCCTTGACCCCGGGACGGCATTGGGAATAATGAAGTCGCTGTCCTCGCTCTTCGGTGCGAGGCGCGGAGCCGCCCTCGGGCGGCTCCTGCTTCGTACGGGCTCTTCGTGACCCGAGGAGTTGACATCGCCACCTCAGCCGGCCGGACCAGGGTCTACGTCGACGGCTTCAACTTCTACTACGCCGCATTCCGCAGGGGAGGCTTCGCGGCGTTCAAGTGGCTGGACATCGTCCGGTTCTGTGATGTCGCTCTGCCGCGCAGCGATGTCGAGCTGGTCCGCTTCTTCACGGCGAGGCTGCATCCCACCCACGGGAGGGTCGCGCAGGTCGCGCGACAGGATGCCTATCTCGCGGCGCTCGAGAGCCTCGACAGGTTGACCATCCACTACGGGGAGTTCGTCGAGCGTACGCGGCGTCGGCGACTCGTCAACGCACCCGAGGGCGGCGCCGCCGAGGCCGAGGTGTGGATAGCTGAGGAAAAGGGGTCAGATGTGAACCTGGCATCGCACCTCCTGCTCGACGCCTTCCGTTCCGACTTCGACGTCGCTGTGGTCGTGTCCAACGACACCGATCTGCTCGAGCCCGTCCGCATGGTACGTGAGGATCTCGGCAAGCCGGTCGGAGTGCTGCGGGTCGAAGGCGGCCAAAGGCGGTGTGTGTTCTCCGGACGCGTCGACTTCATCAGGACCGTGCGGCGAGGACACTTCGCCGCCGCGCGGCTGCCCGATCAGCTGAGCGACTCGAGCGGCAGAGCTATCGTCAGGCCCTCTGAGTGGTGAGCTGCGGTAACCCCAGCACCTTCACCCCGTGCCCCTGCAGCCACGCGGCCGTGGCGTCGAGGCGCGAGTCCGGCGGCACGAAGATCACCGCCGCGTCGCGCCCGCGCGTGAGCAGCACGCGGTAGGCGTTGAAGCGCAGCTGGTGCGGGTCGCGGACGTGGGAGCCGCGCGCGTGCCGTCTGGCGTACGCGTCCGTCCAGCGCTCACCCGCACGCTCGTCGATGCGGACGAGGTCGAGGCCCCATGCCAATAGGACGGCGTCCAGCTCCAGGCCCTGCGCCTGGGACTCGGTGACGCACTGCTCGAGCTGGCGGCACGAGCGCCGGTCGCCCACGGCGTCAACGCAGGTTCACATTGCTTGACGCCATAGGGCGTGCAGCCATAATGAAGTCACTGACCCCGCGCTCGACGCGGGGCGCGAAGCCGCCCTCGGGCGGCTTCTGCTTTTCTGGGGTTCGTCAACACGGAGGGTGACGTGGGGAAGAGCTGGCCGCGCACTCGCGTCTATGTCGACGGCTTCAACTTCTACTACGCCGCTCTCAGACGTGGACGCTTCCGAGCGTACAAGTGGCTGGATCTGGGCCGCTTCTGCCGGACGGCGCTGCCGCACAACGACATCGACTGCGTGCGCTACTTCACCGCGCCCTTGGATCCATCGAGGGGGCGAGGCGGCCAGCGTGCGCGCCAGAGTGCCTATCTCTCGGCCCTTGGGACACTGCCGGACGTCCGACTGCACTTCGGGGCGTTCGTCGAGCATCAGAAGATGCAGCGCCTCGTCAGTCCGTCGCCCCACGGGCCGTCGAGTGCGCTGGTGTGGGTGCCCGAGGAGAAGGGGTCTGATGTGAATCTCGCGTCGTATCTGCTGGTCGATGGCTTCCTGGGCAAGTACGAAGTCGCGGTGATCGTGTCAAACGACGCCGACCTCATCGAGCCGGTGCGGCTTGTTCGTGCGGGGTTGGGGTTGCCCGTGGGTGTGCTGAAGGTCGAGGGTGGCCAGCGTGCCTGCGTGTTTGCGAAGCAGGCCTGCAGCCACGCGGCCGTGGCGTCCCGGCGCGAGTCGGGCGGCACGATGATCACCGCCGCGTCGCGCCCGCGCGTGAGCAGCACCCTGTAGGCGTTCACGCGCAGGCGGTACGCGTCCTTCACGTGGGAGCCGACGGCGTGGCGCTTGGCGTACTCGTTGGTCCAGTGGTCGCCGGCGGGGGGAATGGCTGGCCTGCTGCATCACCTTCCGCTGGACCGCCGCGGGTTCACGATGCCTGAGGTCTTTGACCGGCCAATAGACGCCCGCTACACTGAGTTCGGCTGGGTACTGCGTAGCGGTCCCCGGCCTTTCTTGTGGGGCAGGACGACCAGTCCCGCGCCCAGCCACGACCCGTCGGGTCCACGACGCAGCTTCGCGAGAACGGCCTCGAGGTCCGGCTTGGACGGTTTGCCCGCCACCCATCGCCCGAGTGGCGCTGCGATGAGATCGGCGAGCTCGAGCCCGGCTCGAACC
>CAIXSE010000451.1 GCA_903921965.1 uncultured Thermoleophilia bacterium
TCCGGTGGACTTGGGTGGTGAACCCGACATACGCACTCCTTTGCGATACGCGGCAGGTCCGACAGAAAAGTGGGCAGCGACAGACGAAAGCCCGCTTCGGTTTCGCAAGTATAGACGGCCGCTTGTGCACGCGTCCACACGGCGTGGTTTGAAACCCGCCGTTGTGGCGCAACCTGTCGCCGTGCTTGTGCCGTCTTGGCCATAAGAGGCAGGAAGGAGGCCGTGCCGGGGGCTGCCGCGAGCCCAGGGAGGAGGCTCAGGGGTGGCGCGGGAGCAACCTGCGGCGAGGCTGCGTCGAGGGCTGGAGGCCAGAAAGGCGCAGGCGCTCGTGAAAGTCAGTACAAATGGGCAACCCCCGCGGGCGCCGTGCGCCGCGGCGACCGCTCAGGCAGGCCATTCTTGCGGCAGGTCGAGCAGGAACCGCCAGGCCGGTATCACCCTGATGCTCGTGCCGCCGGTCTCGATGAGCTCGTCCTCGTCCCGCGTCACGACGGTCCCCGTCACCAGGCCCAGCTCGCGCATCGCCTCGGCGAGTGCCGTCACCTCGCGCTTTCGCGTCTGCGGTGCGGCCAGCGACTCGCACACCTGGACGAGCATCTCTGCCCGTGCGGCCAGGGGCGTCTCGTCGAGCCGCCCGCGGCCGCTCAGCGGGACGACGAAGTCGACCTCGCGGCCGGTCTTCGTCCTGTAGTAGTAGAGCTGCGGGTGGAGCCGCCGGAGAGCCGTGAACACGAGGTTCTCCAGAAGATGACCCGCGTTGACCAGGATGCCCGACGACACCGACGTGACCAGGGCGTGATCGACGCAGTAGACCTTCTTCGGGTTGGTGTTGCTGCGGGCGAGCGACGCGTCGAAGATCCGCACGGTGAAGAGGAAGCAGGCGTCCTCGAACCACTCCATGTAGTCGGACACCGCCGACTTGGGAGCCCGGTGGCCGAGCGCCTTGAGGTAGCCCGTGAGGCCGTTGACGGAGTACATCGAGGCCACGTTGTCCAGCAGCCGGCGTGCCAGGTCGCTCACCGCTCTCGGGTGCGCGACGTCGTGACGCTCGACCAGGTCCCGTAGCACGATGGCGTGGAAGTACTCCTGGTGGGTCTTGATCCTCAGGCGGCGGTCCAGTCCGATCACCTCGGGAAAGCCGCCCGTCTCCCAGAACTCACCGAAGGCCTTCTGGACGAGGAGGCGCCCCTTGGTGGACTGCGGGCCTTCGCCGTCGACTCCCCTGGCGTCGAGGAACTCGCGGAACGAGAACGGGAACATCTCCCAGGAGAGGGCCCGCCCGCGCATCTGCGTGGCGAGCTCCTTCGACAGCATCGTGGCCGACGAGCCCGTGAGGTAGACCTCGCAGACCTCCGTGCGCATGAGGCGGTCGACGAACGGCTCCCACCCGGGGACCTCCTGTATCTCATCGAAGAAGCAGTAGACCGTCTCGGCGCCCTTCTTCTCCGGGTAGAGGGAGTAGTAGCCGTCGACGATCTGGCCGAGGCCGCCCTGAGCCAGCGCGTGGAGACGGTCGTCGAAGAGGTCCAGGTACAGGACGTTCTGCCTGGGGACACCGCCGTCCAGGAGGCGCTGGACGATCTGGAACAGGTAGGTCGACTTGCCGCTGCGGCGCACCCCGATGCACACGGCGGCCTTGCCCGGGACCGTCTCGATGCGCAGACGCCGCGGCACTCCCGTGGCGAGCGGCGCCTCCTGGGCATCGAGGATGAGGGCTGCGAGAGTCTCGTTCATCCGGTAACGAACGTTACCAGTAGTGACTCCAGGTGTCAAAGAAGATTGCCGGTTGAGCTGCGCCGCAAGGGGCACGACCCGGACGGCGGCAGCACTCGTGTGTCGGTGGGACGCGGCGGTCGAGGCGCGGATGTCGGGCACCTCGCGCGGCTGGTCGCCGCGCCGCCGGCCGCGCCGCGGCCCGCGTCGCTCAGCCCGCCGGCTCCTCAGGCTCCGGCAGGGTGAAGAAGAAGGTCGCGCCGCGGCCGGTCTCGGATTCGGCCCACACGCGCCCGCCGTGGCGGCGCACGAGGCGCTGCACCGTGGCCAGGCCGATGCCGTCGCCCTCGAACTCGTCGGCCGAGTGGAGGCGCTGGAACGTGCCGAAGAGCTTGTCGGCGAAGGCGGGGTCGAAGCCGGCGCCGTCGTCGCGCACGAAGAACGCGGGCTCGCCTTCGGCGTCGACGGCGCCGACCTCGATGTGCGCGACCTCGCGCTTGCCGGTGAACTTCCAGGCGTTGCCGAGCAGGTTGGCCAGCACCGTGCGGACCAGGGCGGCGTCGCCGACGGCGCGCAGGTGTGGTGCCACGGTCGTCTCGACCCTTCGCGTGGGATCCTGCGTCCGCAGGTCGTCGAGCACGGCCGTGGCCAGGGCGCTGAGGTCGATGTCGGCGATCACCAGGGGCGTGCGCGTGGCGCGCGAGAGGCTCAGCAGGGCGTCGATGAGCGAGGCCATGCGCTGCGCCGCGGCGCGGGCCCGCTCGAGGTGCTCCACGTCTTCGCTGCTCAGCCGGTCGCGGGCGTCTTCGAGCACCATCTCCGAGAAGCCGTCGATGGCGCGCAGAGGAGCTCTGAGGTCGTGAGAGACCGAGTAGGCGAAGGCCTCGAGCTCCTTGTTCGCCGCCGCGAGCTCCGCCGTGCGCTGCGCCACCCGGGTCTCGAGCTGCTGGTTGAGGCGACGGACGCGCTCCGCGGCGCTGACGCGGTCGGTCACGTCGCGCCAGGTCTGCACGAGGCCGTCGCCGACGCGCACCCCTCGTACGTCGTAGTGGCGTTCCTCGCCGCCGAGCATGTCCTGCGGGTAGGACCAGTCGTCGAGCACCAGGGGCTCGCCGGTCTCGACGACGTGGCTGTACAGCTCGAGCAGTTCCGTCGTGCCGGCCGCCGGGTGCTGTCGCAGGAGGTGTGTGCCGACCAGCTGGTCGTGCGGCAGCCGGTTGAAGGCACACGCGGCTTCGTTGGCGTCGGCGAACACGAAGTCGACGATCGCGTGAGCTTCGTCGCGCACCGCCTCGAGCCTCACGAGCGGGTCGATCATCGAGTCGAACGTCGCCTGCAGGCGCTCGTGGCTCTCGCGCAGTTTGCGCTCTGCCTCCATCTCGTCTGTGAGGTCGCGGAGGATCGCCAGCGAGGTCGGCGGTTCGGTCTGTCTCAGCACGACGTTCGTCGCCTCGCAGGTGCGCTCCTCCCCGGTGCGCAGGTGCACCCGGAACAGCGCCCGGGCGTCGGCACCGTGGCGCAGACGATCGACGACTTCCTTGCGCTTCTCGGCGTCGACGACGAGGCCCAGCTCA
>CAIXSE010000452.1 GCA_903921965.1 uncultured Thermoleophilia bacterium
CAACTTCGTGCGCTTCACACTGCCCGCGGTGGTCGCACCCTCGGCGCTCGTCGATGACACCTTCGGCAGCGCCTGGAGGGCGTTGCTCGAGATCGACATCCTGCAGCTCGCAGGGCTCTCGCTCGTCGTCCTCGGGCTGGTGAAGCACTTCAGCCGGAGCCCGTGGACGGCGGTCGTCCTCGCCGCCGCGGTCGCCGCCGTCGCCCCTCTTCTCTGGGGCCTCGGCGGTGGCGCGCTCGCGCTCGACCCTCTGTGGGGTGAGGCGCAATACGTGTCGTTCCCCCTCTTCCCCTGGCTGGCGTACCCGCTGCTCGGCCTCGCCCTGGCGCGGTTCACGACCCGCGCCGTGAGCGACGGCACGCTCATGCGCAGCTGGGCCGCGGCCGGCGGCCTCGCGCTCCTCGCCGGCGGCGCCCTCGTCGCCCTGGCCCCCGGCGCGGGCGGCGTGCTCGTGCTCGGTGACTACTTCCGCAGCGGGCTGTCGATCCAGCTGCTGCTAGCCGGGTTCGTGCTGGTGTGGCTGCCGGCGCTCTGGTGGCTGGACGGCCGGCTCTCGTGGCAGCTCGTGCCGCGCTACCTGACTTCGCTGAGCCGGCACATCACCGTGATCTACCTGGTCCAGTGGGCGCTGATCGGCTGGCTGGCGATCGGCGCAGGGGTCGCCGATCGGCCGTCCTGGCTGGCGGCCCTGTTCGCCGTACCGGTGCTCGTCGCCAGCCACCTGCTGGCATTGGGCTACGACAAACTGGTGGCGACGCCGTGGCGCGCGCACCGCACGCGCGCCGACCCGGTGGCTGCGAGCGAGGGGGATCGGCGGTAGGTCCGGGCGCCGGCGGGCGAAGCCGGCCCGGCGCCCAGCCCGGAACATGAAAGGGCCGGCCGGCGCACACCGCGCGCCGGCCGGCCCTCAGGTGACGTCACGTCAGGCCGACGGCTGCCAGTAGCAGCGCTTGGGCGACTCGATCCTGCCGTCCTTCTTGAGCTCGGCCATCGCCTTGTCCACGGCCTTGCGGTCCATGCCGGAGCGCTCGGCGACCGCGCCGGCGTTGAGCGGCTCGCCGGCTGCCGCCATGACCTCGAGGACCTTGTCCGCGTCGGCACTCATGGTGTCCCTCCCGTGTCGTCAGTCACTGTTCCGCTGGCTGCGCACCATGCCGTACTCGATGGAGTCGACCAGCGCCTCCCAGCTCGCCTCGATGATGTTCTCGCTCACGCCGATGCTGCCCCAGGTGTCCTCGCCGTCGCTGGCGTCGAGCAGCACGCGCGTCTTGGCGCCGGTGCCCTTCGTCTCGTCGAGGATGCGCACCTTGTAGTTGACCAGCTCGATGTCGCTGAGGTGCGGGTACTTCTGCGTGATGGCCTGGCGGAGCGCCGAGTCCAGCGCGTTCACCGGGCCGTTGCCCTCGGCGGTGCTGATGATGCGCTCGCCACCCACGTGCACCTTGATCGTCGCCTCCACCACGGCCTTGCCGTCCTCACGCTTCTCCACGATCACGCGGAAGCTCTCGAGGCGGAACAGCGGCTCGTGCGGAGCCAGCTCGTCGCGCAGGAGCAGGTCGAGGCTCGCGTCGGCCGCCTCGTAGTGGTAGCCGCGGTGCTCCTGGTCCTTGAGGTGCTTGAGGAGCTTGCCGATACGGGCGTCGTCGCCGTCCACCGTCAGGCCCAGGTCGCGGGCGTGGCGCAGGACGGTCGCCTTGCCGGAGAGCTCCGAGACGAGGATGCGCTGCTCGTTGCCCACGGACGCCGGGTCGATGTGCTCGAAGGTCTGCGGGGCGTGCTCGACGGCCGCCACGTGCATGCCGCCCTTGTGCGCGAACGCCGCCTTGCCCACGTAGGGCTGGTGGGCGGCGATCGAGATGTTCACGACGTCCGAGACGAAGTGCGCCGTCTCGGAGAGAAGGGCGAGCTGCTCGTCGGAGACGACGTCGAGCCCCATCTTGAGCTTCAGCGCCGGGATGATGCTGACGAGGTTGGCGTTGCCGCAGCGCTCGCCGTACCCGTTGATGGTGCCCTGCACCTGCAGGGCTCCACGGTCGACGGCGACCAGGCTGTTGGCCACGGCGCAGTCGCCGTCGTTGTGCACGTGCACGCCCACCGGCACCTGCAGCGCCGACACCACCTCGCCGGTGACGTCGGCGACGAACGGCGGCAGGCTCGCCCCGTTCGTGTCGCAGAGGCACACCACCTCGGCGCCGGCCTCGGCCGCGGTGCGCGCGCACTGGAGCGCGTAGGCGGCGTCGTCGCGCCAGGCGTCGAAGAAGTGCTCGGCGTCGTAGACCACGCGCTTGCCCTGGCGCAGGAGGAACTCGATCGACTCCTCGATCATGCGCAGGTTCTCGGCGTGGCTGACGCGCAGCACCTTGCTCAGGTGCAGGCCCCAGGTCTTGCCGACGATCGTCACCGTGCCGGTGAAGGCGTCGGCGAGCACGCGCAGGGCCTCGTCCTCGTCGGCGGGCACGCCCTTGCGGCGCGTCATGCCGAAGGCGGCCAGACGCGCCGTGGCGAGCTTCTCCCGCTCCATGCGGCGGAAGAACTCGACTTCCTTGGGGTTCGACGACGGGAACCCGCCCTCGATGACGTCGATGCCCAGCTCGTCGAGCTTGAGCGCGATGCGCACCTTCTCCTCGACCGAGACCGACATGCCCTCCTGCTGCATGCCGTCCCTCAGCGTGGTGTCGTACAGCTCGACCTGCTGCTCGCGCATCGTGTCCTCCCCAGCCGCGGGTGTGCGGCCGGCGCCTCGCGGCGCCGGCCGCCTCCGCTCACGTCCTCGCGTACTCCATGAAGTGGCCGAACTCCGCGTCCTTGCCGGCGGTGATGGCCGCGAACCGCTCCTGCATG
Organism: uncultured Thermoleophilia bacterium; assembly: GCA_903921965.1. Next base: position 2,842 of record CAIXSE010000452.1, read on the forward strand.
CGCCGGGTGATCGGGCCGGGCTCGCCGATGAGGTGGTCGTCGACCTCGCGGATCGGCACGATCTCGGCGGCGGTGCCGGTGTAGAAGGCCTCGTCGGCGATCACCAGGTCGCTGCGCGAGAGCGAGCGCTCGTCGAACGGGATGCCCTCCGCACGCGCGATGTGGATGACGATCTCGCGCGTGATGCCCTCGAGCACGCCGTCGCTCGGCGGCGGCGTCATGAGCACGCCGTTGCGCACGCAGAAGATGTTCTCGCCCGAGCCCTCGGCCACGTGGCCGTGCTCGGTCAGCATGATCGCCTCGTCGTACCCGGCGTTGAGCACCTCGACCTTGGCGAGGATGCTGTTCAGGTACTGGCCCGAGGCCTTGGCGGCGCGGGCCAGCGACGTGTGGTCGAGCGACTGGATGCTCGACGTCTTGGCGCGCACGCCGTGCTTGATGCCCTCGTCGCCGAGGTAGGTGCCCCACGGCCACGCGGCGATGATCACGTCGGTCGGCGCGTTGAGCGGGAACAGGCCCATCTCGCCGTAGCCGCGGAACACCAGCGGACGGATGTAGCACGCCTCGAGCTTGTTGGAGGCGAGCAGCTCGAACGTGGCGTCGTACAGCTGCTCCACGGTGTAGGGGACGGGCATGTAGTAGAGCTTGGCCGAGCGCACGAGGCGCTTGAGGTGCTCGGTGAGGCGCAGCACGCCCACGCCCTTGTCGGTCTTGTACGCGCGGATGCCCTCGAAGACCCCCGACCCGTAGTGCAGCGCGTGCGTGAGCACGTGCACCTTGGCCTCGTGCCAGGGCACGAGCACGCCGTTCATCCAGATCGTTTCCATCTCAGGCACGGGGGCCATCGTCGTCCTCCTGTCGTCTACGCGCTCTCGCGCGGAACCGTCAACCTCTAATCAAGGGTGAGTCTTTGCCTCGCGCGGCCCTCAGACCCGCTCGGCCACGAGGTCGCCGACCTCGCTCGTCGAGTAGCCCATCTGGCCGGAGGCCATGCTCTTCATCTTGGTGCCGGTGACCTCGGTGATGGCGCGCTCGACCTCGGCGGAGGCCTTCGTCTCGCCCAGCGTCTCGAGCATCATGGCGCCGGCCGCGATGGCCGCCACGGGGTTGATCACGCCCATGCCGGTGTACTTGGGGGCGGAGCCGCCGATGGGCTCGAACATGCTGACGCCCTCGGGGTTGATGTTGCCGCCGGCGGCGACGCCCATGCCGCCCTGCGTGATGGCGCCGAGGTCGGTGATGATGTCGCCGAACATGTTGCCGGTCACGAGCACGTCGAACCACTCGGGGCTCTTGACCATCCACATGCAGGTCGCGTCGACGTGGTAGTACTCGCGCGCGACGTCCGGGTACTCGGCCTCGCCGATCTCGTTGAAGGCGCGGAACCAGAGGTCGTACACGTAGGTGAGCACGTTGGTCTTGCCGACCAGGCCGAGCGTGTTGGCCTCGCCGACGCCGCGCGCCTTCTTGCCGTG
>CAIXSE010000453.1 GCA_903921965.1 uncultured Thermoleophilia bacterium
GCCCGTGAGCAGCAGCACGGCGGCGGTGATCTGCACGGCGGCGCGCACGAGGTCGCTGGCGACCATGAGGGCGGCGCGCGGCAGCCTGTCGGCCCAGACGCCGCCCACGAGCGCCAGCGCGACCAGCGGCAGGCTCTGCGCTGCGAGCACGATGCCGAGGTCGGTGCCCGAGCCGGTCAGGTCGAGCACGGCGAACGTCAGCGCGACCGGCGTGATGCCGTCGCCGAACACCGACACCGTCTGCGCGAGGAACACGTTGCGGAAGTCGCGCAGCCGGAGGAGCCCGGCGCCCTCGCGCAGGCGGCCGGGGATGAGCCGGGACAGGGTCATGCCCCGAGTGTACTAGGCCTGCGCCGTGTCGCCCGGGGTCACGGGGCTCCGGGAGGGAGTGCGGACCAGGCGTGCGCCGGTCTGGCGCCGCGCCGCCGTCAGCGCGACATCTTCGTGGCGCCGCGCGCCGCCCACAGCGCCATGATGCCGGTCACGGTCGCGAAGCCGAAGGTCACCCCGAGCCCGATGAGCAGCGACGAGGCGCTCCAGCCGACGTTGATGAGCGAGCGCATCGAGTCGAACACGTACGTCGTCGGGTTGATCGTCGCGGCCCACTTGAGCCACGTGGCCGTCACGTACTCCTTGGGCACGAACGTGTAGCTCAGGAAGATGAGCGGGAAGAAGGCGAAGGTCGCCGCCTGGGCCGCGGCCGCGTTCTTCGTCTTCAGCGCCATGAACGCCGCATAACCGGCGAACGCCATGCCCCAGAGAAACGCCAGGACGACCACCATCAGGAAGCCCAGCGGTCCGGCCGCGATCTTCAGGCCCATGGCGAGGGCGAGCAGCATGACGAGCACGACCTGCGCGGTGAGGATGATGGCGCTGGCGATCATGGGTCCCCAGATGACGGCGAGCCGGCGCGTCGGGGTGAGCAGCAGCTTCGTGAAGTAGCCGTTGTCGATGTCCTTGATGAGCGTCTGGCCGGCGAGCCCCGCGCCCCCGACCGCCGCCGACACGATGCTGACCGGCAGGATGAACCCCAGGTAGGTGCCGACGAAGCCGGGGAGCTGCTGGACGCTGTTCAGGCCGCTGTTGTAGACGAACAGGAAGAAGACGCTGATCGCGATGTTGGGCACGATGGTGGCCGGCTGGCGCAGGGCGTTGCGCAGGGAGCGGCCGATCAGGATGAGGATGTCGTTCATGACCGTGCCTCCTCGTCGCCGCCGGCGACCTCGTGCTCGAGCGCCTCGCCGGTGACGCGCAGGAAGACGTCGTCGAGCGTGGGCTGCTCGATCGTCAGGCCCTGGAGCCTGAGGCCGGCGCCGTCCAGGGCCCGGACGAGCTCGGGCACGTTCTCGGCGGCGCGTCCGAAGTACAGGCGCAGGTCGCGGTTCGCGGCCTGGCGGTTCGGGGCGAGCGGCGCGAGCACGTCGTCGGCGCGCGCCGCTTCCTCGCAGGAGCCGAGCTGCAGTTCGACGACCTCCTCGCCCACCTGCCGCTTGAGCTCGTCGGGGGTGCCGTAGGCGACGATGCGCCCGCGGTCGATGATGGCGACCTCGTCGGCGAGCCTGTCGGCCTCCTCGAGGTACTGCGTCGTCAGGAAGATGGTCATGCCCTGCTCGGCGTTGAGGCGGCGGACCTCTTCCCAGATCGCCGCCCGGCTCGCCGGGTCGAGGCCGGTCGTGGGCTCGTCGAGGAACAGGATGCGGGGGTCGTGCACGAGCGCGAGCGC